>CAYWWE010000052.1:4154-10995 GCA_964461785.1 uncultured Bacteroides sp. | reverse complement strand
AAACACATCCAAATATGTATAATAAATACCATAATTATATATTTTATGCAATATTCTGATACTTTATCCTGTGTGCGCGTGCGCGAGGGGCTCAGAAAGCCCAAAATCAAGGAGGCCGACGTGGAAAAAGCGTTGAGGGAATCGGTCGAAAAAGCCGGGGGTCTGAGCCTGAAAATTTTCTCGCCCTCACAGGCAGGCTATCCCGACCGATTAGTGCTGATGCCCGGGGGCCGGGTGGTGTGGGTAGAGCTCAAGGCACCGGGGCGGAAGCCGCGACCGCTACAGCTCAAGGCCCACGAACGGCTGGCTGCTCTGGGGCAGACGGTGAGAGTGATCGACAGTATCGAGGAGGCCAAGGCACTTCCGCATGAGATTTAATCCGTACCCATATCAGCAGACGGCCATCCGGTGGGTAGAGGATCATCCGCGCTGCGCGCTTTTCCTCGACATGGGGCTCGGCAAAACCGTGGCCACTCTTACGGCCATTGCCGGGATGATCGAGGAAGGCTCTGTGGCCCGCGTACTCGTCGTCGCGCCTAAGACCGTAGCCGAGGCCACATGGTCGGCCGAGTGCGCGAAATGGGAGCACCTGAGCCACCTCCGCGTGAGCCTCGTGACCGGGAACCTGGAGAAGCGGTTGCGCGCGCTCCGCCGCAATGCTGACATTTATGTCCTCGGGCGCGATCAGTTTGAGTGGATAGTGACGACAGTCAAGCCGTGGCCCTTCGATATGCTTGTGCTCGATGAGCTCACCACCTTCAAGTCGCCTACATCGAAACGCTCAAAGGCGCTCCGGCGTATCGCCCCGCATTGCGAGCGCATTGTCGGCCTCACCGGGACACCGGCGCCCAATTCCTACGAGGATCTGTGGATGCAGATCTACCCGCTTGACTTCGGCGAACGCCTCGGCAAGACCCTCACCGCCTACCGCTCATCCTGCTTCTCGGCCTACACCATCGGGGGGCTCTACACCAAATACACCCTCCGCAAGGGCATGGCCAAACTGATACAGCAGCGACTGGCCGACATCTGCCTCACGATGGAGGCCAAGGACTTTCTCTCGCTCCCGGATCTGATAGAGATAGACCGCGAGGTGGTGCTTCCCGAAGCCGCCCGCAAGGCTTACGAGACCTTCGAGCGCGATCAGGTGCTGAGCCTGCCGGAGGGAGCCGAGGTAGTGGCCGCCTCGGCGGCTGCGCTGATGAACAAACTGAGCCAGTACACCAGCGGCGCCCTCTACATCGACCCGCCCGCCAACACGGCATGGAGCGACACCCAGCGCTGTAAGATCGACGCGATATGCGACATCGTGGAAGAGGCCAGGGAGCCGGTGTTGATCTTCTACCAGTTCAGGCATGAAATCCCCCGGATTATGTCAGCGCTGCCTAAAGGACTCCGCGTGGGGCGGTATCAGGGAGCGGATGATCTGACGGCATGGAACGCCGGCAAATACGATGTGCTCCTCGCTCATCCCGCTTCCACCGCCTACGGCCTGAATATGCAGCACGGAGGCAGGATCATGATCTGGACTCAGACCGGATGGAACCTGGAGCTGTATCTGCAAGCGTGTGCCCGTCTCCACCGTCAGGGTCAGACCAGGCCCGTGCTCTGCTACCGTCTCGTATGCCCCGACACCGTCGATGTCAAAGCCCTCAACGCCATCAAAGGAAAGAGCTCCGAGCAGGCCGCCCTCCTGAAAGCACTATCAGAACTCCGCGCGAAATATTTGTGAAAAGTTGTTTTATTACAAGAATTTTGTTAATTTTGCATCACATGATAGTTTGAATATTGGGTTTGGGGTTTTTATGATTAAACGATCGAAGAAATGCGAAAGCGCTTGCGCGGCGACACGGCCACGCGGGCGCTTCCGTATTAACATCAGTCTTGACAAGGAGACTTATGAGTGGGTTTGTCTTATCGCGGCTAAGGCGGGAGTAGACCATACTCCTTCGGGGACAGTCGCCGGAATGGTCAGACTTGTGCGAGATATACAGCGGGCACAGGATATGGCGACAACTGACCAACCCAGCCCATACGGAGAGCTGGGGGATAAGTATGCGAGCTACTCCGGCGATGATCTGAAAGTTCCGGCATGGAAGCAGTTTACAAAAAAGTTCCGAAGGCATGACGTATCAGCAGAAGCATGAGGCATATAAGTCGCTCATCACATCTAAATCCTACCGGCATATAAGGGACAGATATATCGGGGAGCATCCGTTGTGTGAGGATTGCTTAGGAGAGGGCAGGATCACTCAGGCTACAGAGGTCCATCATATCCGTAGGGTCGAGGGAGCGAGGGATCTGGCCGGGATGAAAGCCCGACTTATGGATTGTGATAACCTACGGGCGCTCTGCTTCGACTGTCACCGTCGAGCCCATGCTGTGTCAGGCAGCAGCTTCAAGGGAAAGCGGGGAGTTGAGGCAAAAAAGAGAGATGCCAAGGAGTTTGCACGGAGATTTTATGGTAACTAACTGTAAACCATAAAATAGGCAAAAAATACCCTCGAATTTAAAATTTGTGGCGAGGGAGGGGGGGTGATTTTTTAATCGAGGGGGAGGGGAAGCAACGCGCCCCCATGCCCATCTCTTTAAGTGCGATATGAAAATCTGAAATTTCCGGAGGGGTACCCATTTGGCTAAATTCGTGGATATATAGAAGGACCCTTATTTCAACATGGCTAAGACAGACACCATTCAGACATATCAGGAAACCATACGCGAAGCGCTGAAGAATGCCGGACGCTACTCGAAGGCTCTTGAGCTTCAGATCTACACCCTTGCATCCACAATGCTCACCCTTGCGATCGTAACAAAAGACATATCGAAACTGAAAAAGGATGATCGTTGGTGTGGATCCACCCGGAAAGTGCATCCGGCATTCAACGTGCAGCGTTATGCGTGGGACTCAGTAACCCGGCAGCTCAAGGCTCTGGGGCTTCACACTGAGCAACTCGGTGCTGAAGTAGACGGGGATCCACTGGCCGACCTTACTCTCCAGCTTATCAGCTCCGGGCGTGATGAGGCCGATATAGTTCGACCCGACATGGAGGAGGGTTTTGAATGACCGACGATGATCGCAGCAGGCTCATAGAAGCCAAAGCCGAGGTTACGGCGGCACTTGCCGCCGTGGATGTCGGGGCTTACCGGCTCAACCGCGTCGATACACGAATAGACTCCTATGTGAGGGAAGTTGCCGGTAATCCGGAGGGGCATAACCTATGGGAGCAGCTTGCTGTTGAGAAATTTCTCAGGTTGTGCAGGCGCTATGGACTGGATGCGACAGCCGTCCGCCGTTTCTTCCGCTTTTACGAGAGCCTGTATTTCCCCGGCGTGGCCGGATGGCGGCGCTACAGCCTCACCCCTGTGCAGGCTTTCCAGTTTGCAAGCATCTACGGTTTCAAGGATCCGGATGGGTTGAGGGTAGTGAGAGAGGCCGCTCTTTTTGTCCCGCGAAAGTTTTCCAAGACCACATCATCAGCGGCGTTCGCTATTTACGACCTTCTGTATGGCGATGCAAATGCCGAGAGCTACACGGGAGCCAACTCTCAGGATCAGGCCAAGAAGTGTTTCGATGCCATAAGGGGGTGCATGATGCGTCTTGATCCTAACAGCCGGAGGTATCTTGTCAATGAGATGATGATAAAAAGCCGTCGGCGCGACCGGTCGGCATTCGCACAGTGTCTGACCGCCAATGCCCGGACAAAGGATGGCCTCAATGCGTCAACCGTGATAATGGATGAGTTCAGTCAGGCCCGCGACTCGACGCTGCTTACAGTGCTGACAACGTCAATGGGTGTGCGCCTGGAGCCGTTGACTGTCATTATCACTACAGCTTCAGACGTTTTCGACGGGCCGTTTTACACAAAGCTGGAGGGCTACAAGCGTATGTTGTTGGGTGAGATCCCTGATGATGACAGTATCTTCGCCCATCTTTTTGAGCCGGACGTGAACGATGCCGAGGATAGCGAAGCCACATGGCGCAAGGTTCATCCTCACATGGATGTGACGGTGAGCATGGACTTTTATCGTCGGGAGTGGGCGAAAGCCCAGCGTGAGGGTGCGGAGGAGATGCTTGCCTTCCGCACCAAGTTGCTGAATGTATATTCAGAGAATGTCAGGATGGCGTGGATAAGCGCAACGGAAGCCCGCGAAGCATCGGCCCGTATGGATGTGAAGTCGCTCAAGGGTCACCCTGCTGCCATGCTCGGTATAGATCTGAGCGAGCGTGATGATCTGACCTCGATAAGCGTGAGCGTGTACTTTGAGGCAACCCATGAACAGCATTTCATCAATTATTATTTTTTCCCGGAAGGAGCATTGTCGCGCCACCCAAACGAGAAGCTATTCCGGAAATGGGCCTCGGAGGGGCATCTGATCCTCCTGCCCGGTCAGGTGATCGACTACAAGCGTATCGTGGACTTTGTCGTGGAGGTGTCGGAGTATGTAGAGATCCGTGGTATTGGCTATGACGGATGGAAAAGCAAGGAGATGATCAATATGCTCAGTAATGCCGGAGGATCTTCAGTCCTGAAGCCGGTAGGACAGACGTATGGCAATTTCACATCGCCTGTGGAGTCGTTTCAACACGGATTGTCTATGGGCAGGATCAAGATGAACGACAACCCCATCAACTTTTATTGTTTTGGCAATGCCGTGCTTGATTATGACCGGATAGGAAATTGCAAACCAATTAAACGTCAGGGAATGAGGAAAATCGACGGCGTGATCACGATGCTTATGGCCCAACGTCTCTGGCTCGACTCGTAAAAGGGGTACCCATTTGGCGTTTTTGTCGGTATTATAGGAGGCAGTGCTTCCAATTCTCCAAAATGGCAAATATTTTAAATCGAATAAACATATTCCGGCGCTCGGCTTCCGCTCCTGTCGCGGAGCCACCGGAATATTGTCCCCGGCGTGGAAGGTGTGGCAATGACACAGTGGTTAGCCTCACCGGCGGCGGGGTCTATCCGTCATTGAATATCGCCACAGTTTACCGCTGCGTCACCGTCATAAGCAACAGCGTGGCCGCGCTTCCTCTGCGTGTGATGAATCTCCGTGGCTCCATTTATGTGCCGGAGACCAACAGCCCGCTGTCATGGGCTCTCGGCATGGAGCCCAATTCCGAGGAATCGTCTTTTAACATGATGCGCCGGGCCATTCAGGACATACTGCTGTGGGGCAACGCCTACATAGTGCCGACTTTTGAATCCAGCCGTGTCACCCTACGCCTCTGCTCTCCCACCGCCGTCACATACGATCCGTATTCCGACGCCTACGACATCAATGACGTGCTTCATGGTGTCTCCGGCCATTTCCCCTCTTACAGAGTCGTTCACCTAAGGGGATTGACACTCGACGGTAAGACCGGCATCTCAGTGCTCACATTTGCCCGCAAAAGCATCGACATATCGGCTCAGGGCTCGAAGGAGCAGGAGAAACGGTTTGCAAGCGGAGGCACGGTGCGCGGTGTCATGACGAATCCCGAGACCCGTGCGGCTTTCGGATCCAACACACCGCAACAGCAGCAGGACTCGGCCGATTATGTAGAGGATCAGATCGACAGCAACCGCAAAGTTATCGCTATCCCCGCCGACAGCAAATTTACTCAGATGTCGATGTCGAGCGCCGATATGCAGTTTCTACAGTCGCGCCAGTTCGAGGTGCGTGAGATATGCCGTTTCTTCGGCGTTCACCCCTCGTTTGTGTTTGATGATACGTCCAACAACTACAAGAGCGCCGAGACGGCCAATGCCGCTTTCCTGACCAACACGCTCAACCCTATACTGCGAAACATCGAGACCGAGCTTACCCGACGCCTTCTCCCCGTTGCAGCCCGCACCGGTAGATCACGGATCATGTTTGACCGTCCGGCCATGTTTGCGATGGATCTTGACGCACGCTACAAATACCAGCGCGCCCGGCTTGAGACCGGCACGGCTTCGGTCAACGAGCTGCGCCGGGAGGAGAATGTGGCTCCGGTAGACGGCGGTGACCTCCCGCTGGTCTCTGCCAACCTCCGCACCATAACAGAAACCAATCAAAACACACCAAAACAAAATGCCGACGACTAATCTACGCCGCCGCATGGGCGGTACAATACGGTATAGATCCGCGGGGGAGGGTGAGCCTCCATCGCGGCGCATCGAGGGCTATGCTCTGCTTTTCGGGGTAGAATCCGCACCCTTTGTCGATACCCGCGCCCGGCGTGTGGTCGAGGTCATAGAGCCCGGCGCCGTGGATATCGATCTGCTTGATGCGTCCGACATCAAAATGACTTTCGACCATGATTCCCGGCGTCTGCTTGCGCGAAGCGTCAATGGTGAGGGCACGCTATCGTATCAGGTCGATGAGCAGGGAGTGGCCTTCAGCTTCGATGCCCCCGACACAGCCGACGGAGACATGATCCTCGAACTTGTCAGGCGTGGTGATCTGCGTGGCTGCTCATTCTGCTTCGCTACCGACTACGAGGATATGAATCATGTCGGAGTGGAAAGAAGCATCGACGACAGCGGCAAGGAGAATATAACGATCCATCTGCGCCGGTTCACGGCCATCTACGACTTCGCCATCACCCCCGATCCGGCTTATCCCGATACTACGGTCGAGGCGCGATCGCTGCCTGAATCATTTTCGGCGCGCGTGCTCGCATCGGATCCGTCGACGGAAGATTCTTCCATCGAACACGCAAAACGCCAGCAGTCGGCCTCTCTGCGCCGTCTGAGGCAGCTTAACAAACGATACATCTAACCTAATCATAAGAAAAACACACAATGCCACACATCAACATCGAACAGCTCCGCCGCGAGCGTACCGAAGCCCGCAACCGTGTTGCAGAACTCGC
>CAYWWE010000052.1:0-4054 GCA_964461785.1 uncultured Bacteroides sp. | reverse complement strand
CCCATGCCTACCGGTCTGTCGGGCGACTATGTATGGCCCATGTATGAGGCTGCCGAGGCGTCGATCCTCGACGAGGGCGTCGAGATTGCCGACAGCAAGCTCAAGTGGGATAAGATCACTACCAATCCCCAGCGCCTGGGTATCGCTTACCCCATCACCCGCGAGTCGATCAACCAGACCGACGGCATCGTCGAGGCCGTGGTGCGCAACGTCATTCCCAAGTCGATCACCCAGCTTATCAACAAGATCCTACTCTCGCCCGCGAAGGTCGGCCAGAAAAACAACCTCGTTGGCCCCTTCGTGGGTTGCGACCGCTACAAGCTCCCCGCCGATCCCTCGTTCAAGGACTTCAACCTCATGAAGGCTCAGGTTCTTTCAACCGGTGTCGATGGCTCCAACCTGTGCTTCATCATGACAAAGTCGCGCATGGCGCTGCTTGAGGCCAAGCCTAAGGATGCAGGCTCCGGCATCATGACTATCGAGAACGGCAAGCTCTGCGGCATCCCCGTCTTCACCAGCCACTACATCGGCGAGGACAATGTCGGCCTCGGTGACTGGCGCTATCAGCCCATGGGCCTGTATGGCGATGTAACGTTTACCATCGACCCCTATTCGCTCTCACGCAAGAACGCCGTTGACTTTAACCTCAATGTAAACTACGGCACCGTAACCCTGCGCAAGGAGGCTTTCCTTCTCGGTCAGGTCGCCAAGGCGGCAGAGGAAGGTGGCGAGGAAGACAACAAGGAGTAATCTCTGATCAATGACCTACACACCGCTATCCAGACTTAAAAGCCACGTCCGAGCCGACGACTTCGAGGATGACGACGCTTATCTGGCGTCGCTTCTCGAAGTCGCCGAATCGGCTGTTATACGTCGGACTAACCGTCCGGTCGAGGATCTCATCGGGATGGGCGGAGGACAGTTCCCGGTGGAGCTGACTCATGCCGTGCTTTTGCTTGCCGGAGAGTGGTATGCTCAAAGGGAGGCAGCAGCCTCCGGCGAGCGCCGTCCGGTGCCTTTCGGTGTGGATGCCCTGATCAAACCATTCAGCCGCCTGATCCCATGAAAGCCGGACCGATGAACACCCGTATCACCCTTTATCGCCCGGAGTCGGCGGAGTCTACCGGAGTCCTTATGCCGGGGATAGCCCAATGGGTAGAGGATGGGAGTATGGCCGCCGAAAGGGTTAAGCTCACCGGACGCTCGATGCCGGAAAACTCCGAGCAGTGGGCTGACTATTCGGCTCAGTTCCGCATCCGGCTGTCGCGGCGTCCGATAACTCCCGGATGGAGGGTGAGGGAGCGCGGCGACGGCCCGGATATGCAGTATGTGATCACCAATGTTATAAAAGACCGCGCTTTAGGCATGATAACTCTACAGTGCGACCGGGTAAACCTTTGATATGTCAACGAGCACAGCCATAACGCAGGATCTCACCGATCTCCTGAAAGTCATGACCGGCCTTCAGAAGAAACGGGCATGGCGCAATGCACTCAGCCGCACGGCCCGCAAGGTGCGTAAGAGAGCGGTTACCGATCTGAAGGCTACGGGTTTCAAGAAAGCGGCCAAGATTGCAAAGAGCATCCGCGCCAGCGCCAACCGTAAGCTGAACGGATTTTCGGTCAAGGTGACCCCCTCGCGCAAGCCGACTTCATACTATATCAACTCTCAGGGCAAAGGTGTGGCTTTGGCTCAGTTCGTGCATACGGGTACGAAAAATCGCCTGCATTATGGCCGGAGCGCCAACGCCCGGGGCAGAGGCTGCTACTCCACCGGCAGCACACGCCGCTATACCTATCTTGACAATGCGCGAAAGGTGGCCTATCCCGCCGCCAAAGCCGAGATAGGGGCAGAAGTAGAGGCAGCAGCCAAAAAAGCGATTGCAAAATGTATCAAGGAGCATTATGGACTCAAATAATAACCCAGTCACAGCCATCTCCTCATGGGTGATAATGGCCAAACTACTGTCGGAGATCGGGGTGCCCGTTCAAGCCGTCTACGGAGCTACTCCCGATCTGGTGCCAGACGGACCACTGATAGCGTTCAGGCGCACCGGGATGAGCACCGGCTACACCAAAGCGGCGGGCAACTCAGAGGCCACCGTGGAGGTATGGATCTATCATCCCGACTATGTGGCCGGGGTCGATCTGGCCGAGAGAGTGCGGGCCGCGATAGAGGGCCGTTCCGGAAAGACCGGAGGGCTGATCCTGACTCGTGCAACCCTCGCAGATGCGTCGGAAGACTTCACCGGCGATAAGTATGTGCAAATTTTAACCTTTCTCTTACAAATCAACTCAAAATAATGGAAAACTACATCAATGGCTCAGACCTCCTTCTCGGCCTCGGCGCCGATAAGAAGGCTGTAGCCCACTCGACCTCCCACACTACCACATTCAACACCGAGACTAAGGAGCGAGCCGTGAAGCCCATTGCCTCCAAGACCACTACCCAGAGCCAGTGGAAGGAGAAGGGTGTAACCGGCAAGAGCGTGAGTATTTCGGCAGAGGGCCTACGCTTCGGTAAAGGAGAGACCGAATACGGTTTCCGGGAGCTTCTGGCAGCCTACAAGCAGGGCACGTCGATCCCTGTTACCGCTTACGAGCGCGGCAATTCCGAGAAGCCCTATCTGTCGGGCAATTTCGTGATCACCTCACTTGAGGAGTCCGCTCCCGCTCAGGATGATGCCACCTACTCCGTGAGCCTCGAAAACGACGGTTATGTCGAAATCAACGAAACCGGTCTGTCGGGAGGCCCCGCCGAAGTCCAGAACCTCTAAACCTGTCAACTCATGAAAGCACACACCAACCATTTCTTCACTGTCAACATCGACGGGAAAGACTACCCCGCCGCTCTGACCAATGGGGCTCTGCTCCGCTTTGCCGAGACCGCCGGCCATGAGCTTGGCGAGCCCGGAGGCTCGCCGCTGCGCGACAATCTGATCCTCGTCCATGCCTGTTGCGTGAGCGGAGCCGAACGCCGTGGCGAGAAATTCCCGCTCTCGCTCATGGAGTTTGCCGACGCCACTTCGCCCTCGGATCTCGCCGCCTTTGCCGACGCCATGTCGGCACTGAGCTCCGGTAGGGGAGAGGATGATACCTCCGGAGAGGATGATACCTCCGGGGATGCAAAAAAAAAGCCTACGGAATCGTAGGGCTTGAGGCGATAGCCGTGGGGCGTATGGGGATGAGCCGCGCCGAGTTTCTTGCCATGACTCCCGCAGAGTTTGACGCTGCGGCTCGGGAATGGTATCAGGCTCAATCCGAAGCCGACATATCGGCATGGCGGCGTGTCCGCCGGTTGGCGGCCATTGTCATACGCCCCCACATCAAGAAGCCCATCGCCGAAGAAAAGCTGATCCCTCTTCCTGGCGACCACTCCCCCGTCTTGCAGGGGAAAAGTAGCGTCGTGGTATCGGCGCCGGAAGTAAGTGCAGCACGGATAGCGGCATTTCGCGGGAGATCATAACCATGGCAGTTTCTCGCCATTATTGAAATCGTCTGTGGTGAAATAATACAAACTCCACCCAAGCAGGGCAAAGCCGATTACCGTTGCTACAGGGTTAAAATCCCATAGTATTACGATAATCCCTTTTATGGCCTTAGCGATTCCGGCTAAACTCTCGAAGAAACCCATAATATTGATCTTTTTTACAAATATAACAAAATCGCCCATTTTCGGACGCATCTGTTCCTGAAAACTCCATTTTTATGGCAAAAGAGACTAATATCCGCTTTAAGGTTGACATGGTGGTCGATGGCAAGAAGCAAGCTGTCGAATTAGGCATGGCTCTCGGCGAGCTTGAGAATGTGATGAAAAGCGTCGATAAGGCTTCTAAAAATTCTACCACGGCAATCGCGACGTTGATGACGAAGTTGGAGTATGCCATCAACGCTACTCAGAGGCTCCAGTCGGTGTTCAATGACCTCACCCAGGCATATTCCTTGCAGCAGCAAGTCGAGACGAAACTTGCCACCGTCATGCGCAACACCATGGACGCCACCGATGAGCAGATCCAGTCGATTAAGGATCTATGCTCGGCGCAGCAGGAATTAGG
>CAYWWE010000051.1:0-16177 GCA_964461785.1 uncultured Bacteroides sp. | reverse complement strand
TATACATGAGCTCTTTTATGCCGCCGGTCTTAAGGAACTGCTCCTGCTGCTTCTCAAGCAGTCGGCGAAGCAGGTAGGTGGCCTGGTTGATAAGCGTCAGGCAGAGGTTGCAGTATTCTTCGGCGTTAAGCCGCATGGCATACCTAAGCGGATCGGTCATGAAGTGATCGGTCGTCAGATACGCGCGCAGACTTTTGATCCGGGGATGATCTTTGTCCCATTTAGCAAGCGAATGTTGGCGAAGGTAGTCCTCATAGTCAAGCAACAGTTCTTCAAGCGACGCTTTTGCCACATTGGTGAGCTTTATTTCCGTCTCTTTCGACGTGACAGATGCCATGCTGCCCTCGGCTATGTTCTGCTTGCCGCTCCGGGCAGCCTGTACCATCTGATCTTTGGTGCGACTTCCGCACCCGATATATCTGTCGGTAAAGAGGACTGTCAGATCGTGGATGATCTCGGCCAACCGATAGGCCCGCAGACTCCGGTAGCCTCCTCCCGGTGGCAAAAATGTGGCGGCTTTCATTTCTTTTTCGGGCGACGGGGCTTTTTCGGTGGACGGCGGAGGGCGAAGATAGGCAGATAGATGAAGATGCCGGTGAGCGACATCAGCAGCCCACCGATGGTGCCCAACGCCATCGGATACCAGAACGATTCCTTACCGGCCCCTACCATAAAGGGTATGAAGCCCAGGATGGTTGACACAACCGTGAGGAAGATGGGCAGGATCTTGGTGTCCCACGCCTTTATATACAGGTGAAGCCGGTTGCGGCGAGGATAGCGCGCCCGCAGGGAATTATACTCGTTGAGGATATAGATCGACGCATTGACCGTGATGCCGCACAGGAGGATGAACGACGCGAAGCCGCCCTGATCGAAGTTGACTCCCGTGATATAAAATATCAGGAACACTCCGATAAACGAGATGGGGATGGTGAAGATGATTGCGAGCGGCTGCACGAGCGAGTTGAAGAGTATGCCCGTGATGAAGAAAATGATCACGATGACCAGAAGCAGAAGCCAGTAGGACGGAGCGCCCTTGTCGCGATAGAAATCGAATCCCTCGGACTTGGCCGTGTAGCCCATCGGCATAGCCGCGTTGATCGAATCGAGATCGGCTTCAAGGATCTTGCGTCCCTGCGTGGGAGAGCCTATATACTCGTATTGCAGACACAGCCGGTATTCCTGATTCTCCTTGGCTATCGACACCGGAGCTTCGCGGCGCCCCACTTTGGCCAGATCGGCAATCTTGAAGGTGCGGTTGCCTATCGAGATGGGCATATTCATCAGCCCCCACACGTCGTAGTCGCGTCCCTGTCGGCTCTGCATCACTATTCTCTCCGGTCCTTTACGGCCCATAAGCTCGCCCACGGTGACCTGACCGCCGAACACCGAGGAGAGAGCACTGTAGAGCTGCGCCACGGTGATGTTCTCTTTGGCGAGCCTCTCCTTGTCGACATCGAGAAACACTTCGGAATAATCTTCCTTGTACCATTTGAACTCGCTGCTGACTGTGACCTCCTTGATGCGCCGGTGGTCGAGCAGGCGCGACTTCATGGAGTCGGCCCACTGCTCCAGCTCATCGTAGTTATATCCGAGCATCTTCACGCGATAGCTGCCTGTCGATTCACGCACATCGTTGTTGAAGCCCTGATCCTCGAGGCCGTAGACGCTCCAGCTTCCGCCGCCCAAGGTCTGGGCCTTGGATATTATGTCGCTCTTAAGCCTGTAGGGGAAAGCCGACTGCTGAGCTTCTCTGGTAAAGAACACCTGCAGCGTGGCAAGATTAGGACTTGATATGCGGGTCTGGAACTGGCGGATGTCGGAGAAGGTGGTAAGGAAGCTCTCCATCCTCATTATCAGCTCGTTCATCTGCGCGAGAGTAGCCCCGTTAGGCAGGGTGGCCGATATATACAGCACCGGCTCACGGTCGAGATTGCGGTTGAAATACGATCCGTTGTAGACATCGGTGGCAAAGAGCCTGAGCGTACCGCCAAGGGCCTTGTCGACTATAGGCTTCCACTTCTCCTTATATTTCGGATTGCCGAGCACGCTGTTGTAGATCTGCGCAAACCGATCCTCGCTCTCGATCTTCTCCGGCAGCAGGTGGACCGGCAATCCGAAGATAAGCACAAGGATGATCACGGCAATAACCCTATGGCGCTGGCAGAAAAGGATAAAGCGCGCATACAGGCGGTTGAACCACACGGCAAACCGACGCCGGCGGGGCCGACGATTGCCCCTTGCCGCTGCCATCTTCATGCCCGACTCCGCTATCAGCGCCGGCACCAGAAATAGAGCCACAAACAGCGACACCCCGAGGTTGATCATCACCACGATGACAAAGTCCTGAAGCGTGAGCCTCAGCTCCTGATCGAGGAAAAAGACGATGCCCAGAGCTCCCACCGTGGTGAGCGTCGCGGCCATGACCGACGTAAACGCCCTGAGATTACCCTTGTGCGTGATGTGGTCGGTCATAACTATGATATTGTCAATGATGAGATTGAGCGAGATGGTTATACCCGCGAGAGTGTAGAGCTGGATCTCCACGCCGAGGATATAATACAGTATCACCGCCACGGCAAGGTTGATGACAAGCGACACCGTGACAATCATCATATAGCGCAGATTGAGCGTGATGAGCGCCACAAAGAGCAGCAGGATCACGAACGTGAGCCCCGACCGGAAATAAATCTTGCCGAGCTCATCCCGGATGCGTTCAGTTGTGTCGCTCTGGAGCGACACATAATATCCTTCGGGCATCTTGCTGATCAGCTGCTTCATAGCCTCCTTGACCTCGGTGGCCAGCTCGATCTGGTTGGCTTCCTCGTCGGCAGTGATGTTGCAGTAGACGGAGTTGAGGCCGTTGATGCGGAAATAGCCGCTTGGGGAGGCCTCCTCGTATGCCACGGTCACGAGCTTGTCGAGCGGAATCATAGTCCCGTCGGGGGTGGACACATATATATCGGACACCTGTAGCGTCTCTCCGTGGCCGCTGGTCATCGACCGCACGCGCAGCCACTCTTCGTTCATTTCAGCAATGCCCAGAAACTGCGACACGTCGCTCTCGGTCAGCGCCTTTCGGATGTGGGCCGGAGTGAGACCGAGCGAATGGAGGCGGTCGCTGTCGTAGACCAGTTTCCACTGCATGGGCATGGCACCCGTAAGCTCAACCTTGTCAATGCCCTTTATCTGGCTCAGGACAGGCTTTATATTGTCGGTGGCATAGTTCTGGATCTCGTATGGCGACGCCGGAGCATTGATGGCATAGGTCATGAAAGGCATCGTGGAACGACTGTCGGCAGCCCTGGCGTAAATCTCGGGATATGACACCCCATCAGGAAGCTGCGACCATGCCTGACGCACGATAGTTGAGATCTCGAAGCGCACGTTGTCGATATCGGCGTGCTTGTCGATCCCGAGGGTTATCCTGCCGTAGCCGTTTCCCGACACACTGTTTATATCCTTAATCCCCTGCACGCGCGAGAACATGCTCTCGAGTTTGGATGTGACCTCACTCTCGACAACTCTCGACGAGCTGTTTTGCATGGCGAAGCTCACAGTGAGGCTCGGGAGCGACCGGCTCGGCACCAGCTTCACCGCAAGGCGCGGAATGAGCGCCACCCCCACAAGCGCAAGGGCAATGAAAGTGATAATGACAGTGAACGACGACAGCTTATTCTTCATCGCGGTCTCAGTGAATGCTGTTGCTCAGCTCAAACTTGCTCGACAGCGGCATATTGCTCTCGAAATCAAAGAGGGTCAGCTTGCGGAGCTTATAGTAGCTCAGCCAATAGTTCTGAAGCGAGTTGATATAGTTTTTGTGCGCGGTCTGCTGACGGTTCTGGGCAAGGGTGAGGGTGTTGAGGTCGGCATTGCCGATGATGAAGCGCTGGCGCGTCTGGGAATATGCTGTCTCGGCCAGATCGAGCGCTTCGGTGGCCGATTCAACCAACCGCTGCTGGATGTTGAAGTCGCTTACAGTCATGATCACATCCTCCTCGATGCTCACCTCCTCCTGCTTGGCCGCGATCTCGATGATGTTGAGATTGTTCCTGGCCATATTGAGACGGCCCTTGCGCACACCCCAGTCGACCAACGGCACCGACAGCGTGAGCGATACCAGATCCTGGCGCATCAGGTTGCTGTAGGCATGGGCAAATCCTTCGGCCACCTGATTGTAGCCTACGCTCGCGTCGAGATTGACGCTCACGCGCTGCTCGACCTTGGTGCGGTTCACATCGCGCTGCGCTTCAAGGATTTTCTGCTTGTGCTCGAGAAGTGCGGGATTGTTTTCCTTAGCGTGGAGCAGGGCCAGATCGGGCGATATATTTCTGGCCGAAGGTATGCCGGGCAGCTCAACTTCAATCTCCGTGTCCTTCTCCATGCCGAGATATGTGGCGAGCGAAAACATGGCGCGCTTAAGGGCTATTCGGCTGTTCTCGAGGGTGTTCTGAGCATTTACTTTCTCCAGACGGAGGGTCAGCAGCTCGGCCTGCGAGATGGCCGCGATCTTGAAACGGCGCTCACCTATGGTGCAGAGGGTGTCGCTCGACGTGAGATTATCGAGCGCGAGCTTATATTCCGCCTGCGCCAGCGCGAGGGCAAAGAAATATGTCACGGCGGTCTCGCTCACGCCCTCCATGTTATAGAGAAACTCCTTCTTCACCTTCTCATACTTGATGGGCTCGATGCGCTTGTCCCACCTGAACTGGTTGAAGCCTATCAGACTCTGCCGGTAACCGACGCGGATCGGGATGGTAGAGAACTGATTTGAGCTGTATTCGCCGAAATTACGCATATAGTTGAGGCTCGTCTCCATATAGAACGTGCCGCCCAGAGGGTCGAAATTCTGCTTCACGAGCAGGCCGCCGCTCGCCGAATACATCTGCTGGGCACGATACACGTCGATATTCTCGTCGTAGTTATAGCGCTGCGTGATATAGCGGTTGTAGCTCACGGGGGTGAGATTGAGCGTGAGACTCGGCAGACGCTCGGCCCGGTATGAACGGTGTTCCCAATATCCGCTCATATACATATTCTGATTCCTGAAAGCCTGGAGCGAACTGTCGCAGGCAATGTCGATCGTGCGCCCGAGGTCGAGCACCACCCTGCGCTGTGCAACGGCACACACCGCCGCCACGAGCCACAGTGATATTATTATGAAGCGTCTCATGCTGTTATTGTCTTTTTATCCCGCCGGCTGTAGATAAGCGAGTAGATGAGCGGAATGAGGAAAATACTGATCAGGGTGCCCACCACCATCGAGCCTATCATGGCGATGGCAAGCGGCTGCTGAAGCTCCGAGCCCATATCGTGGGTGAAGAGTGTGGGCACCATTGCGAAAATAGTTGTGAGCGAGGTCATGATGATCGGGCGCAGACGGCGCAGGCCCGCCTCGTGGATCGCCTCCATAAGAGGCACGCCCTGCTTGCGGAGCTCGTTGATGGCGTCGAGTTTAAGGATCGAGTCGTTGACCACGATGCCGCACGTCACTATTATACCGATGGCGCTCATGAGGTTGAGGGTGTGGCCGAACACCCAGAGAGTGATCAGGGCAAAAGCGATGTCGAGCGGAATCTCGATCAGCACTATCAGCGGCTGCACGAAGCTCTCAAACTGCGCGCACAGGATAAAATACATCAGAAGCACCGAGATAGCCAGGATCACTACCATCTCATTCATCATCTTGGCGTTGGAGAAAATACTGCCGGTAAAATCGACGTCCCAGTCGGGCGACGCTTCCACCACCGTAGTGATCCGCTCCATCGTGGCCTGCGGATCACGCGGCGAGTGGTAGTCGAGCGATACGAACTCGCCGTTGCGACCGGCCGAGATATTCTTGAGATCGGTGTCGTGGACCACCGAGACGAGGGCACTGAGCGGGATGAGGCTCACCGCTCCCCGAGAGTCGGGATTGCTCTCAACGAGAGTCGATGCAAGGATCTCCTCGATCTTTTTCTGATCGCCGCTTATGCCTATCGGTAGATATTGCTGATATGAGCGCAGGGTCGACACGGTGTTGCTCTTGAAGGCGGTGCGCAATGCGCGACTGACAGTGTTGTAATCAACGCGGTAGACCATCAGCTTCTCACGGTCGACAACGATATTCACATTGTCTCTGAGCGCTATGCCCGACGACTCCTCGCCGGTGGCGCCCACAATCCCGCGCTCCAGGTCGAGCAGCGACGCGATGTCGGTGTTGCGTGCCTTGACGGTCGAGAACAGATGCGCCTCCAGATCGGCCTCCGACGATGAGAAGATCTTCTCGAATATATTTTCGGGCGGCGCGAATGTGGCAATGGCCCCGGGATGCTTCTGCTCCAGCAGCGAGGCTATCCGTGCCTGCACCGGAGCGATGTCGGATGGCTGGCGGGTGGCGATATAGATCTCCGATTCCGACGACGACTGGTTGCTGCCGGCATCGAGCAGGAAGTCCTGCACTCCAATATAGGCCGAATGGTATGCGACCGTTGAGTCGAGCCCCGACAGCAATTCGTTTACCCGGCGGGTGTTCTCGTCGATATTGAGGTTTTCGTTCCACTCCACCTTCACCACCGTCTCAGTGTGGTCGATCCGTGGCATCCTCTCTACCGGCAGCACATAAAACATCACCACACAGATAGGCAGGATGGCCAGAGTGAGGATCATGAAGAGCCATTTGCGGGCGAATACGAAGTCGATCACACGGGTGTACCATCGGTCGAGCCAGCGGTTGATAGCCGTAACCATACGGCCCGGGGTGCCTGAACGCACCGGAGCCTTGCGGCCCGGCTTCCACCTGCGGTAGACCAGCATATAGATCACCGGAAGCAGCATCACGCCTACTATGTAGCTCACTCCCAGACCAACGGTGATCGAGAATGCCTGATCGGTGAAGATGGCTCCCGCTATGCCGCTCATGAAGATCAGCGGCACAAACACGGCTATGGTGGTGAGCGAACTGCTGAGCATCGGGGTTATCATCTCGGATGTGCCGAGATCGCAGGCGCGCATCAGAGTCAGGCCGCGGTGGCGGTATTGAGTTATGTTTTCCGTCACTATCACTGAGTTATCGATCATCATGCCCACGGCCAGGATGAGGCCCGAGAGGGAGATGATGTTGAGCGACACATGGCAGAGGTAGAACAGCAGGAACGAAATGATTATAGCAACGATGATGCTCGCACCGATGATGATCGACGAGCGGGGCTCGCCCATGAATATCGCCGTGACGATAAACACCAGGATAAAACCGAGGATTAGGTTCTGGACCAGATTACTTATAGTGTAGTCGAGCAGCTCAGTCTGGTTGCGCGACTGGGTAAACTCGATCTCGGGATAGAGCGAGGCGAAATAGTCGATTGTCTCGGCGAGCGATTCCTTCATATCATCGATATTCTCGTCGCTCTGCTTGATGATGGCCAGGGTGACAGCGCGCTTGCCTCCCGAGTAGGAGTAGCCATCCTCATTGTCGGCCACTATCGACACATCGGCCAGCTCCTTGAGGTGCAGAAGGCGGTTGTCGCCGGTGCGCAGGAGGAGGTTGCTCACATCCTCGAGCGTGCGCAGCTGATTGGCTATATGGACTTTGTATTCATAGAATCCGTCGCGCACGGTCATGGTTCCCGGTTCGACGTTGTTGTCGTTGAGCGTCCGCTCGATGTCGGCCACCGTCACACCGGCAATCTTCATCTTGTTCTCGTCGGGCACGATGCTCAATGTCTTACCCGGGATACCGGTAATGTCGGCCATAGAGATCTCGGGAAGCTGCTCAATGCGGCGGCGCACGATATTCTCGGCCAGATCACACATCTGGAGGAAGGCGGCCTCATCGGGCTCGGTGAAAGGCCTGTTGTCGCGCAGGGTCATGTTGAGGTAGAGCACCGGTATGTCGGTGGCGCTCGCCTTGATCGCCTTAGGGCGCGCTATGTCGCGCGGGAGCGAGTTCATGGCCGCGTCGATCTTCTCGTTCACCTCGATGAAAGCGAGGTCGGTGTTCACACCATAATCAAAGTCGAGGTTGATGAGCGCCATGCCGTCGCGGGTCACGCTGCGCACCTCGCTCAGGCCGCCGACCTGAAGCAGCGAACGCCTCAGCACCGACGTGACGTTGGTCTCCAGCTCGCGGGCTCCTACGTTCTCCTCCGACACCTGAACGGTGATGTGCGGTATGGCTATCGACGGCAACAGCGACACCGGCAGCGAGAAATAGGTCACCAGACCCAAGATGGTGCATGCCAGGAAGGCCATTATCACGGCTATAGGCCGCTTTAGCAGAAACCTTACCATCACTTATCGCTCACTACAAGCACCGGGGCTTCATGGGCCAGATTGACGTTGCCCTCATATATCACGACAGCTCCGGGCTCGAGTCCGTCGGTGATCACATACTCGCTCATGTTTTCGAGGCCTGTCTGCACATAGTTCCAGAGCGCCTTTTTGCCGTCGGTTGTAAACACCACCGGCTTGCCGCTGCGGAGCACCACGGCACTCTTGGGCACCACGAGCTGCTCGTCGAGAGCGCGGTGGACACTCACCTTCACGTTCATGCCATCAAACAGTTTGCCGCCGTCGCTCACCGACGCGCGCACCTTGACGAGGCCGTCCTTATCCACCACCGGATTGATCTCGGTCAGCCGCCCGGGATAGGATTCCGACGAAGCAAACGCGCTGACATTCACCTCGTCGCCCGGACGGATCACAGGCAGCTCGCTCTCAAGCACGGTAAACTCTACATCCTTCTGCCCCGAAGCCACGATGCGGCAGAAAGGCTCCGACTGATCGGGCCGGTTGTGGACTTTCTGAAACAGATTGGCCACCACGCCGTCGAAGGGGGCTGTAAGGGTGGTCTGCTCCAGATCGCGCCGGGTGGAGTTGAGCACCGTCTCGGCCTGATCCAGACCGCTTCGCAGCCGCGCCAGCTTCATCACCTCGGCCGGAACAACCTCGGGCTTCTCGGGGTCATAGCCCTGACCGATCAGCACGTCGGCCAGATCGAGGTGCGCCTTGTCGAGCGTGGCCTGATTCTGGGCAAGCTGATTTTCGAGCTTGAAGCGGTCGAGCGAGGCAATCGGCTGACCCTTGCGCACATGGTCGCCGTTTTTCACATAGATCCTGTCTATCACAGCATCGGCGCCCGCAAACCGCAGGTCGGCAAAATCATGTGCCGACACTCGGCCGTTGCTCACAATGTCGTGGGTAAACATCTTGGGCTGTATCACAACCGTCTTCACCTCCGGCAGATGCGATGGCAGAATGGTCGAGATGCTGTCGGTCGTCTTGTCGGCCGACTTCCCCGCGCCGCCCCCGCAGCTCATACAGATCATGAGCGGAAGCAGCAGCGCCGCGGCGGCACTCTTATTGCATAGTAATTTCATGATAGATCTATGGTATTGTTTACGGGATGATGGATTAATCCCGCGCTAAAACTACAAATAATTTTCCGAACGGCCTAATTTTGGGTGAGCCGCCGGTCATTTTTTCCACTTGCCGACAATCAGATAATTGTTGTCGTCGGGCGAGATGGTCTCCAGCAGCCCGTTTATCCGCTCGCGGTCACTGTCGGAGAGATCGGTCTGCTCCGCGAGAGCCTTGCGCAGCGATTCCTCCAGATCGCCCGGATCAAGATTGAGGGTGAAATATCCGGGGGTCTTGCCGTAAACCCAATCGTGATCGGCAAAGATCGGTCCGAGCAAGTCGAGCACTATCTCGACCCGGCCGCCACGGAGAGTCTGCCGGTCGATCAGCACAGGAGTGGGGGTAGAGAAATAAAAGCTCGACGGGGTGACCTGCACCGGTTCGCCGGCTACATCGACCAGATAGAAACCGGGGAAAGATCCATAGCGGTGGAGCGGTGTCTCACCATCAAACCGTGCCGTGAAATCGGGCCGAAGCGCTCCCTGTGTGTAGACATACAGAGTGTCCTCCCTGCTGACGTCCTTAGGCGGCATCCTAAAGAGAGAATAAGTGAAGCCATCGTCCGACAAGCCCTTGTAGATCTCGTTGCTATAGTCGGGAGCCATTGCGAGATGACCTGCCTGGACCCCCTCGATCAGATTGCCCTGAAAGTCCTGACGCCACACGGCGTAGGGATCCTCATTGATGGTGAAAGTCAGGGCGGCCACCGTGAGCGTACTGTCGGGATTGACCTCCATGAATCCCTTCTCGGCGGGGCGAGCCAGCGGCAGATCGCCGATGAAGTTTCCTTCAAGGTCATAGGTAAGAATCTTTTTCGCTGCATAGGTGAGCATATATATCCTGCCGCCCGCTTCATCGATGGTGATGTTGTAGGGTGCGATGTAATATTCGCCGGGGCCATTGCCCTTTGATCCTATCTTGCCGAGATATTTTCCGGAGCGGTCAAACTGCTTCAACTCATTGCCGTCGAAGATAACAAACCGCTTGTCGCTCATCCACATATCTCCGGATTTTACAATCGCCTCGTCTGACGGATCGAGCCTCACGAGCTCCACATCGTCGGCCAGATCGCTGAGCAGCATGGCCTTTGGCGCTCCGGCCGACGCAAGGTCGGCCACCGCCATTTCCCCCTCACGGCTACCGATCACATCCATATCGTCGAAGGTCACAACATCCATATCTCCTATTTTGGCGAGCTTCTTTTCGCCTGAGCATGAGCTGCACGCCGCCATCAGAATCGCGCCGACGCAGATGCCTGCAATTTTCGTCAGATCAATCATATCCTTTTTCCATTTTATTAAACTCATGGAGAGCCCGGAAGCTATCCGGCGGCAAATATACTAATTTTCTCTTACTTCAACTAAATATCCCCTCATGTTTTCCATATTCACGAAAAACATGGGGCAACATCGATGCGGATTGACCTCGTTTCGCACGGGATTTTTTGCAGGATAAGGCTTTATTCATTACCTTTGTTAGGCGTGTGTCGGCAGGGACATCCCAGCCGCCATGCTTTAACCCTATAATTCAATCTCTTGTGGCCACATATCTACAGATTGAGGATCTGACCAAAAGCTACTCGGAGGAACTGCTTTTCGAGTCCGTCACCTTCGGCATCGACGAGGGAGACAAGATAGGCATCGTTGCCCGCAACGGCACCGGCAAGTCAACTCTCCTGCGCATCATAGCGGGCGAGGAGGCGCCCGACAGCGGCTCCGTCACCTTCCGCGCCGACATAAGAGTAGGCTTTCTGGCGCAGACGCCTGAGTTTACCCCCGGCTCTACGGTGCTTGAAAGCTGTCTGGCCCATGCTGCCGGAGCCACGGCTCGCGCCGTGACCGACTATCAGCAGGCGCTCGCCTCGGGCGATCCGGACCGGATCAATGCCGCAGCCGCCGAGATGGACGCCGCCGGAGCGTGGGACTACGAGGACCGCCTCGCGCAGATTCTCGGGCAGCTCCACATAACCGACCTCTCGGCCTGCGTGGACACCCTCTCGGGCGGACAGCGCAAGCGTGTGGCCATTGCGCGGCTCATCCTCGAGCGCCCCGACCTGATGATTCTCGACGAGCCCACCAACCACCTTGACATCGAGGTGATAGAGTGGCTCGAAGCCTACCTCGCTCACTCGCGCGTCACGCTGCTGCTCGTGACCCACGACCGCTACTTCCTCGACCGCGTGTGCAACCGCATCATCGAGCTCGACGGCAGGCGCGCCTATTTCCACGCCGGAAACTTCGACTACTACCTGCGCCGCCGCGCCGAGCGCCTCGAAGCCATGACAGCCGAGCAGGAGCGCCTGCGCAACACCCTCCGCCGGGAGACCGAATGGATGCGCCGTCAGCCTCAGGCCCGCGCCGGAAAAGCCAAATACCGCATCGACGCCTACCACGAACTGAAGGAGCGCACGCGCGTTGACCTGACCGAGCGCAACGTCAACCTCGACGTGGCCGCCGGCTACATCGGCTCCAAGATCTTCGAGGCCCGGGATATATGCAAGTCGTTTGGCGACAAGAAGATACTCGACCATTTCAACTATATCTTCGCCCGCTATGAGAAGGTGGGCATCATAGGGCCCAACGGTGTGGGCAAATCCACCTTCATCAAGATGCTTCAGGGGCTCGTGGCTCCCGACTCAGGCACCTGGGACGTGGGTTCGACCGTGCGGTTCGGCTATTACTCGCAGGAGGGCATACAGTTTGACGAGTCGAAGAAGGTGATCGACGCCGTGACCGACATCCTCGAGGATGTGAGCCTCGACGACGGCGCGCGCCACTACTCGCCCATGCAGTTTCTCACCCGCTTTCTTTTCTCACCCCCCGACCAGCAGAAGTATATCCACACCCTCTCGGGCGGCGAGAAAGCGCGCCTGCACCTGGCCACGGTGCTCATGCGGCAGCCCAATTTCCTGATTCTCGACGAGCCCACCAACGACCTCGACATCGTTACCCTCGGGTTGCTCGAGGATTATCTGGCCGAGTTTGAGGGATGCGTGATCGTGGTGAGCCACGACCGATTTTTCCTCGACTCGATCGTCGACCATCTGTTTGTGTTCGAGGGTCAGGGCAAGGTCTCTGACTTCCCCGGCAACTACACCGACTATCGCGCCCGGCAGAAAGAGGAGTCGCGCCCCGAGCCAACAGCCTCATCCACAGAGTCTGCCCGGAAAGAGAAACCGCGCACTACCGAGCGTAAGCGGCGCATGAGCTTCAAGGAGCAGAAAGAGTTTGAAGCCCTCACCGAATCGATCGACCGCCTCACAGCCGAAAAGGATGCCATCGACGCCAAATTTGCCTCCGGAGAGGTGATGGACGATGTTGCAGCCATGTCGGCCCGCTACGCCGAGATAAAAGATCTCCTCGACGAGCAGGAGATGCGCTGGCTCGAACTGTCTGAACTCCAGTAACCACCTCTCACACTCGTCGGGAAGATGAAAAACGATCTGCTCACAAGATGCTATCTGAAAGTCATCCGGGTGTCGAAGGGCTATCTGCGCATGACCCACCGGTTTATCCGCAACATTCGCCTCATGGAGCAGGGAGTGCACATCATTGCGGGAGTGGCCGCCGTGGCGCTCCTCGCCGCCTTCGTGATCTATCTGGGCTATGATCATTCCTACGCCGAGCTGATCGTGCTCCGGAAACTGATCAGGGGCATACAGATCGTGTTTCTTTCCGATATAATTCTCTCCCTTATTTTCAACACCGCCGACGAGCGACGCAACCGCAGTCTGCTCAAGACAGTGGTAGAAGTGGCGGTGCTCATCACGCTGATTCCGCTTGTCTATCCACGTCCCGAGCATCCCTGGATCGGCTGGCTCGACGCCCTGCTTTATTCCCGCCGGTTTCTCTACCCGGTGCTCTGCGCCTATGCCCTGGTTGAGGTGAGCCAGAGCGTGATGAGGCTTGTGGGGCGGCGCACCAACCCGTCGCTGCTGCTGTCGGCATCGTTTCTTGTGGTCATCTTCATAGGGTCGCTGCTACTGATGCTCCCGAGGTGCACCTACGGCTCCATCAGCTATGTCGACGCCCTCTTTGTATCGACCTCGGCCGTGTGCATTACGGGCCTCACTCCGATCGACATCTATGTCACCTTCACCCCGCTCGGCATTCTCGTGCTTGCCCTGCTCATCCAGATAGGCGGACTCGGGGTCATGACCTTCACATCCTTCTTCGCACTGTTTTTTTCGGGGCGCGCCTCGATCTACAGTCAGCTGATGCTTAAAGACATGATCTACTCAAAGTCAATGAGCTCACTGCTCCCCACCCTGCTCTACATCCTCGGCTTCACCCTCGTGCTGGAGGCGATAGGCGCTGTTGCAGTATTCTTCTCCGTCAGATCCTCTCTGGGGATGTCGCTCGGCCAGACAGCCGTCTTCGCCATGTTCCATTCCCTCTCATCTTTCTGCAACGCCGGATTCTCGACCCTCCCGGGAGGCATGTCCAATCCGCTCCTGCTCTACGGCAATATCTCGATCTACTGGGTCACCTCGCTGCTCGTGATCCTGGGGGCGATAGGATTTCCGATCCTGGTCAACTTCAAGGATGCCATAGCCCAGTCATTGCGCCGTCTGGCCCGACGGATCATCAGCCGCCGCTATGCCACCGAGCCCCGCAATGTCCACCCCTACAACATGAACACCAAGATAGTGCTCACGACCTTTTTCAGCCTGTTCCTTGCCGGGACGGTGGCCTTCCTGATCCTTGAATGGGACAACACCCTCGCCGGCATGAGTCTGACCGAGAAGGTGACACAGTCGGTGTTCAACTCCGTCACCCCCCGCTCGGCCGGCTTCTCGTCGGTCAATCCCGCCGGATTTCTCAACGTCACCCTCATTATAATAATGTTCCTCATGTGGGTAGGCGGAGCATCGCAGTCAACCGCCGGCGGCATCAAGGTCAACACATTCGCGGCCATCTGTCTCAATCTGCGCTGCATAGTGACCGGACGCGAGAAGATCACAGCCTTCAAGCGCACCATAGCCGTGTGGTCTATCCGTCGCGCCAACGCTGTTGTGGCCATATCCATAATGAGTTATCTCCTCTACTCAGTGATCATTCTGGCTCTTGAGCCTGAGATGGGAGCGCGCGACCTGCTGTTTGAGACCCTTTCGGCGCTGTTTACCGTGGGCTCATCGCTGGGCGCCACGGCCGACCTGTCCCACGCCTCCAAGCTCGTGCTCTGCACGGCAATGTTTCTTGGTCGAGTAGGCCTCATATCACTCATCTCGGGCTTTGCCGGCCGACGCCACGACAGTCCGGCCAGCTATCCTACCGACAATCTGATCATCAACTGATTTTCCCCCTCTATCCATGCGTTACCTCATAATCGGACTCGGCATCTATGGCTCAAATCTCGCCGTCGACCTCACAGAAATGGGTCATGAAGTGATCGGCGCCGACATTTCATCGACAATCGTCGAATCGATCAAAGACTACATATCTACAGCCTACATCGTCGACTCGACCGACCGGGTGGCCCTCTCCGCACTCCCGCTCCTCAACGTCGACACCGTAATAGTGGCCATAGGCGAAAACTTCGGCGCATCGATCCGCACCGTGGCCCTGCTCAAGGAGATAGGCGTCAAGAGGCTCTATGCCCGCGCTATAGACCACCTGCATCAGTCTATCCTCGAAGGATTCCACATCGACCGCATCCTGACGCCGGAGCAACGCGCCGCCACCGATCTGACCCGCGAGATGGCGCTCGGAGGCTATGTCGAAAGCCTGGCCATAGATGACGATGCCGAGCATTTCGTGGCACGCTTCCCGCTGCCTGAGATGTTCGACGGCATACGCTACGACAACATCCCCATCCTCAACAGCGAGGAAATGAAGCTCATAGCCGTGTGCCGCCCAATTTCGTCGACCAACAAACTCGGCATGATCCACCGGTCGGCCAAACTGCTTCAGCTCGACGGCGACGAAAAACCCCGTGCCGCCAAAGGAGACATAGTCACCGTCTTCACCACGCGCCCCGCTTTCAGAGCCTTTGCCTCAGCCCTCTGATCAGACGCCTCACACCCCGAGCACTATCGCGGGCGATATGTTGAGTTTCTGGCTGATAACACGGCCAACTTTCAACGTAGGCTCTGCCTTACCCGAAAGATATGCGCATACCCTCGACGGGCTCACACCGATGAGTTTTGCGAGAGCCGCCTGAGTGAGCCCCATCTCATACATCCTGAGCTTTATCACATCAATCAGCGACGGACTTCCAAGCGAATAATGTTCCTCCGAATAATCCGCAACAAGATTCGACAGAAGCACAAGCTCCGTGTAATTCGGATCATCTTCCGGAGTAGCATCATTTACAAGGGGCAGTAATTGCTCCACCCTTGCCACTGCCCAGTCATACTGGCTTTCATTCTCTATTTTCGTCATATCCTTAATTTTCTAAATAGTGCTACAATCGATTCTGTCATACTCGGCATGTGTGCCAATAAAACGAATATATACAAATTGGGGACGGAATTGTATTACCACCACAAGGCGATAATCATTGCCCTTTATATTGAAAACATAGCGTTGATTCCCGACATAATCGACTGAATTGAATTTCATCCTTATATCAGCCAACGATCTCCATTGACTTTCCTTGACCTTTTTTATCCAGTCCTGTATTGCTGATTTTGCCTCAGGATGCCTTTCTGCATAATCCTTCAATGGCTTTTCGGTAAAAATTCTCATCTGATCCGGGAAATTAACATTGCAAATTTAGAAATAAAATTTCGTTTTTCAAAATAAGATGTCGATATTGATGACGTACCCGGCAATATTAT
>CAYWWE010000050.1:0-16241 GCA_964461785.1 uncultured Bacteroides sp. | reverse complement strand
GGCATCGAAAGCACCCGGTCCGTGGATGGGATAACGCGACATGATCCCGACCATCTCCTCCTCCGTCAGCCCGGCCTCGGGAAAACGCAACGCTATACGGCGGGCAATCTCGCGTCGGGCCGACTCGACATACTCCGCCTCGTAATACAGAGTATCATCGAGGTCAAAGACTATGGCCCAGTCTTTAAGATCGGCGGGCAGCGGCTTCAGCATGACGATGGATGGCTTCGATTACGGTATCAATCTGGCTGTCGGTCAGCGATGATCCGCTCGGCAGACATAGGCCACGGGAGAAAAGTGATGCACCCACCGATCCGCCATAATAGGGGGCGGTGGCGAATACAGGCTGCATATTCATGGGGCGCCACAACAGTCGCGTCTCAATCCCCTCGTCGAGCAGACTTCTGCGCAGACGGTCGGGCACCTCGGGATCGCCCTCAGGCACTCCCTCGATCATTTGAGAGTCAAACATGAGCACTGACAGCCAGTAGTTGGAAGCATACCTCTCAGCCGGCGCTGAAAAAACACTGAGCAGAGACCCGAGATCAGCGAGTCCGGCTACATAACGCTCATGGATGGCGCGTCGACGTGCCACCCTCTCGTCAAGGGTCTCCGATTGGGCACATCCGATAGCTGCGGATATATTGCTCAGACGGTAGTTGTAGCCTATCTCCTCGTGATAGTAATAGGGGCGCGGGAGACGGGCCTGAGTGGAGAGGAATTTCACACGGTCGGCACTCTCTTTATCAGGACACACAAGGGCTCCACCGCCTGAGGTGGTGATGATCTTGTTGCCATTGAAGCTAAGGGCGGCAAAACGCCCGAATGTGCCGCACTTCCGGCCGGCATATTCCGATCCGAGCGCCTCGGCAGCATCCTCGACGAGCGGGATACCATACCGGTCGGCAACCTTGTGTATCTCGTCCATCGACGCAGGCATACCGTAGAGATCCACAGCTATGATGGCTGCCGGCTTACGACCGGTCAGGGTGATCCGGTGAGCGATAGCCTTGTCGAGCACAAGCGGATCAATGTTCATTGTTGATGCTTCGCTATCGACAAACACAGGTCTTGCGCCGCAATAAGCAATAGGATTTGCCGATGCCGAGAATGTCATAGCCTGGCATATCACTTCATCGCCCGGCTTGACACCGAGCATGACGAGGGCAAGATGAATGGCCGCAGTGCCTGACGACAGAGCCACAACCTCAGGGACACCGAGATAATCGGCCAACCGGCGTTCAAACTCATCTACATCCGGACCGAGCGGAACGATCCAGTCCTGCTCGAGAGCGCGGGCTATCCACTCCTGTTCTGTCCCGGTGCAATGGGGCAGCGACAGCTTTATTTTCATATCCATCTTTTTCTGTCTCTGAATATTCAACGTCCTATACCGATATATTGCAGATTCTCCTCCGCAAGCTCGGACGCATCATAAATATTACGTCCGTCGACCACGAGCGATCCTCTCATCGTTCTTGCCAGAACCTTCCACGAGGGCATCCTGAACTGCTTCCACTCCGTGAGCAGAGCGATGGCATCAGCATCGATAGCAGCATCATACATATCTACCGCATAAGTCACCCTATCGCCGAATATCTTTCGGGCCTCGTCCATCGCCACGGGATCATAGACACTCACCTGCGCCCCGGCTTCGAGAAGACGACGGATGACCACAACGGCGGGCGCACAGCGCATATCGTCGGTCTCAGGCTTGAAAGCGAGCCCCCACACGGCAATCTTCCTGCCGGCGAGAGATCCGAGAGCTCCGGCAATCTTGTCATAGACTATCTCTTTCTGCCGCTCATTGACCTCCTCCACGGCCTCTATGATCGCCATCCGGTAGCCATGCCGGCGTCCGGTTGCCGCAAGCGCCCTGACATCCTTAGGGAAGCATGAGCCTCCATAGCCGCATCCGGGATAAAGGAACTTGTTGCCGATCCGGGCATCCGTGCCGATCCCTTTCCTGACCATCGACACATCGGCGCCGACCAGCTCGCATAGATTGGCGATGTCATTCATGAATGATATGCGGGTCGCAAGCATGGCATTGGCCGCATATTTGGTCATCTCAGCCGATGGGGTATCCATAAATATTACCCGGAAATTGTTGAGCAGAAACGGCCTGTAAAGGCGCTCCATCAGCCGACGCGACCGCTGGGTCTCGACACCGATCACCACCCGGTCGGGCGACATGAAATCTTTTATAGCCGCTCCCTCCTTGAGAAATTCAGGATTGGAGGCGACTTCAAATTCGATCTGTTCTCCCCGCTTGCCGAGCTCCTCCTCTATGACAGCCCTGATGATCCGAGATGTGCCGACGGGCACTGTACTCTTGGTAACGAATACACAGTATCGGCTGATCAGACGTCCGAACTCGCGGGCAACCGCCTCGACATAACTGAGATCCGCACTACCGTCTTCACCCGGAGGAGTGCCGACGGCACAGAACACCATCTCGACATCTCCGATACAATCGGCCAGATCGGTCGTGAAATGGAGACGTCCGGCATCGGCATTGCGCCTCACGAGGACATCCAGTCCCGGCTCATAAATTGGGATCTCGCCACGGCGCAGACCCTCGATCTTGGCACGGTCGATATCTACACACGTCACGTCCGCACCCACCTCGGCGAAGCAGGCTCCCGACACCAGACCAACATATCCGGTTCCAACAATAGCGATCTTCATCCTGAAAACAGAAACATCTCTATACCGTCAACGCCGCTCCCCGATAGATGATCGGCGGAGCAGCGTCGTGGTGCGTCACACTATGAAAAAATTGCAGTGTCCCTCTCTTACTTGGAAGCGATACGATCGCTGACGGTAAGGTAAAGACGGCCTTTGGCGCGGCGGCGGGCAAGCACCTTGCGGCCCTCGGGGGTAGACATTCTTTCACGGAAACCGTGCTTATTAACTCGCTTTCTGTTAGAGGGTTGGAATGTACGTTTCATTGCCTTTATCTGATTGTTGTTTATTCGTGATGAGGGGGCGAAAGGGCGATTTGCCGCTTTCGAGGTGCAAAGTTATTGATTTATTCTCGCTTGCGCAACATTTTTTGACGTTTATTTCAATATTTGCAATAAATAACCGGCAACGGATAATAATATCACGCGCGCCTGCGTTATTCAAGGTATGCAACAATCCAGCCTTTTGATACGGATTATTCCCGGACTGATCCTCGCCATGACCCTGCTTCTTCAGGGGTGCCGGGGGGCTTCTCTTGCGCTGGCCGACGAACAGATGGCCCGCGGGGAATATTTCGATGCATCCCGCACCTATCGCAAGATCTACAACAAGACTAAACGCGACGACAGACTGCTGAGAGCCGAGATTGCCTACAAGATGGGACAGTGCCATTATCGCCTCAGCCAGAACGCCCGGGCGGCAGCAGCATTCCAGAATGCCATAAGATATGGCTATCCCGACTCGACCGCGATATTGCTCATGGCACAGAGCCTTCATGCCGACGGCAAGTATGCCGATGCAATCAAGGCCTACGACAACTTCCTTACCCTCGACCCCGGAAGTCAGGTAGCCGCAACAGGGCGCGACGGCGCCTCCGCGGCTCTTGCATCCAAAAACCAAAAGAGCCGCTATGTAGTGCGCAATGCCAAGCTGTTCAATTCCCGCCGGTCTGATTTCTCTCCGATGTTTTCGGGCGATGTGCTCTACTTCACCACGACCAACGAGAAGGTGACGGGCGACAACAAGAGCGAGATAACGGGAATGAAGCGGGGCGACGTGTGGTTGTCGCGTAAAAACGAGCAGGGGCAGTGGCAGCGTCCCGAGCCCGCCGAAGGCGAGCTGAACACCGAACACGACGAAGGGGTCATATCTTTTTCGCCTGACGGCCAGACAATGTATCTCACCCGCGCCGTGCGCAAACCGACAGCCGATTCCGGCACAGCCATCTACACCTCACGCCGCTCCGATGCAAGCTGGAGCGCCCCGGTGCTGTTTGAAATCACCTCCGACACCGTCAGCAACCATGCCCACCCGGCCGTAAGTCCGTCTGGCGAATGGCTCTACTTCTCATCCGACATGCCTGGCGAAGGCGGTCGCGACCTCTGGCGGATAAATCTCAGGGATCGTGCCGGATCGCTTGAAAATCTCGGCCCGTGGATCAACACCCCGGGCGATGAAGTGTTTCCCTACTGCCTCACCGATTCGATAATCTACTTCTCATCCGACGGTCACCCCGGACTCGGAGGACTCGACATCTTCAAGGCCACCATGACACGCTCGGGGGGATGGAAAGTCGAGAGTATGCCGGCACCCGTCAATTCCCCGGCAGATGATTTCGGAATCACCTTTGAGACTCCTGCGCGCGAAGCCGGCTATTTCAGTTCAAACCGTGGCGATGCCCGTGGCTACGACCACATCTATTCATTTGAGTTGCCCGACCTAAAGATCCTCATATCCGGCTATGTCGTTGACACTGACGAGGAGCCGGTGGCCGGAGCCGTCATACGCATCGTCGGCGAAGACGGATCCAATCAGAAGGCCGTGGCCCGCAACGATGGATCGTTTTCATTTCCCCTTCAGAGAGGCGTGAGCTATGTCATGCTTGCCGGAGCAAAAGGATATCTCAACGCAAAGCAGGAGTTCACATCCGATGCGGCCGAAGAAGATGCCGAGTATAATGTCGATTTCATGCTTGCGTCGGTCACAAAGCCAAACATCGTGGAAAATATATTCTATGACTTCGACAAGGCCACTCTGCGCCCCGAAAGCACCAAGGCTCTCGATGAGCTCGCCCAACTGCTCCGCGATAATCCCAACATAACGATCCTCATGGGTGCCCACACCGACCGAGTGGGCACAGACGAGTATAACAATGCCCTGTCGGAACGACGCGCAAAGAGCGTGGTCGACTACCTTATTCAGGCCGGCATTGCAGCCGACCGCCTGAGCTATCAGGGCTACGGCAAGTCACGCCCCAAGAAAGTGACAAAACGTATTAATAAGGAGTTTCCGCAATTTCCCGAAGGCACGGTCCTTGATGAGGAATATGTCCTGTCGCTGTCCGACGAAGACCGCGAGGCTGCCGATCAGATCAACCGGCGGACTGAATTCGAGGTGCTCTCAACCGACTACGAAGTATGGAACTAAGATTGCGCACTGAAGTCACCGTCGCTCCACGCCACGACCTACTGCCCCACAACCGCCCAGTGGTGTTACTCGGATCCTGTTTCTCCGACAATATCGGCTCGCGTCTGCGCGACCGTGGCTTCAAAGTGTCGGCCAATCCTCTCGGACCGGTTTACAACCCTGCAGCCATGCGGGCTCAGGCTGCTCTGATCGCATCAGGTCAGTCTATCGATCCATCCGAGATGTTTGAGCACGAAGGGATGTGGCGCCATTTTCTCACCCACACCCTTCTCGCGCGTCCCGATCTACAGGATGCAGTAGCTGCCATAAACAATGCCCTGCTCTTTCCGCGTGAGCTACTTACATCCGCTGTAGCTCCCCTTATATGCCTCACATTAGGAACAGCGTGGGTCTTTACGCTCGCCGACGGATCAGGACTGACCGTGGCAAACTGCCATAAGGTTCCCCAGTCACGATTCACCCGCCAGCTACTCTCCACCACTGAGGCAGCCTCATCATTAATCGGCACAATAGATCTCCTTCGGGCTATAGCTCCCGGAGCCGACTTCATCGTCACCGTCAGCCCGATCCGCCATCTTGCCGACGGCCTCGCCGGCAACTCCCTTTCAAAGGCCGTGCTCAGGATCGCAGCCGAACATGCCGTCAGCGAACGTGGTGCGATATATTTTCCCTCATTCGAGGCGCTCAACGACGATCTGCGCGACTACCGCTTCTATATGCCCGACATGAAGCATCCCACCGAGCAGGCAGCTGACTACGTTTATATGCTCTTTGAGGAAGCATACACCGACCCGGTCACCCGGCGTCTGGCTCGCGAAGCCCTTTCCGCCACCCGCCGCGCCGCCCACCGTCCACTACTGACCAACCCAATCGCAAAATGACATCCTACACCCTTGCTGAAATAGCCGGTCTTCTCGGCCGATCGGTTGTCAAGACCGACATTGCCAATCCCTCACTCAAGATAAGCCATCTGCTCACCGACAGCCGCTCGCTTACATATCCGGAGTCGACCCTCTTCTTCGCACTGTCAACCGGACGGGGCGACGGACACCGCTATCTCGATTCACTCTACCGAAGCGGAGTCATGGCTTTTGTCGTATCGGAAAAGCCAGTCAAACCCTATCCGGGAGCCTCCTTTATCGTTGTCAACGACACCCTTAAAGCACTTCAGGAAATAGGAGCGGCCAATCGCGACCACCTCACTTCGATACCTGTAATTGCGATAACGGGGTCTCAGGGAAAGACCACGGTAAAAGAGATGCTCTATCAACTGCTCCTGCGCGACCACTCCGTTGCCCGCTCACCCCGCAGCTTCAACTCACGCATAGGTGTGCCTCTCTCGCTATGGGAGGCCGGAGAAGCCGACGACGTGGCTATAATAGAGGCCGGAATCTCAGAGACGGGTGAAATGGACCGGCTGGCGGATATGATCCGTCCCACAATAGGAATCTTTACCTGTCTGAGCGACGAACATGCGGCAGGCTTTCTATCGCGCAGGGAGAAAGCCAATGAAAAAATGCGGCTCTTTAAAGACGCCGACTGCATAATCTTCCCCGCCGACGACCCGGAGATCGAGGAGGCAGCCCGAGTTCTTCCGGATAAGGTCAATCGACTGACCTGGACACGCCGGCCCGACGTAGAGGATGCATTTCTCACTATAACTGACGAGACAGTCAATCCCGTACTTCACTCCACTACCCTCACCTACACGACGCGCGGCAAGGCCGAAGCCAGTGTGACTGTTCCCTTTACCGAGCGTCGCGACATCGACAACTGCATCACCTGCCTCGTCCTGCTCACTCATCACGGCTATTCATCCCACGAGATAGCCGGACGCATGGCTGCTCTTGTCCCGGTAGGAACCCGGCTCGACGTGATGGAAGGAATCGGCGACTCCATGCTTATCCTCGACTCATATACAGCCGATCTCCAGTCGCTCCCGACGGCTCTCGACTTTATGTCGCGACGCCGCACCTCAGGGCGCGACACTACGGTGATCCTCTCCGATATGGTCCATGCGGCGGGACAAGTGTCTCCCTCCGCCCTCTATAGCTCTGTGGCCGACCTTCTCAAGCGTAAGGAGATCGACCGTATCATCGGCATAGGAAGCGAGATAACCGATGCCTCGGCAGCTTTTGCCTCCTGGGGCAACAATGCCACTTTCTATCCTTCGGCCGACTCATTTATCGCCGCCACAAATCCCACCGATTTCCATTCTCAGCTGATATTGATCAAGGGCTCCCCGCTCTCAGGCTTTGACCAGATAGCCGACCATCTTGAAGCGAGGCAGCACGAGACAGTGCTCGAAGTCAATCTCGATGCAGTGAGCGACAACTACAACTGGTTCCGCTCCCGGGTAGCTCCCTCTACCGGAATCATCTGTATGGTCAAGGCCTCGGGCTACGGAGCCGGATCGTCGGAAATAGCCAAGACCCTTCAGAGCCGTGGAGCCGCCTATGTAGCCGTAGCCGTAGTAGACGAGGGGGTTGCACTACGCAACGCCGGTATCACCATGCCCATCATGGTGATGAATCCCAAGGTTGCTGGCTATCGCACCATGTTTGCCCATCGCCTTGAGCCAGAGGTATATTCATTCGAGCTCCTCGCCGATTTGCTCGATGCCGCCCGTCGCTGCGGCGAACACGACTTCCCGATCCACATAAAGATCGACAGCGGCATGCATCGTCTGGGCTTCAGGCTTGAAGATCTCGACCGCCTGTCGGCCATACTTCATGCACCCGAAAACATAGGATTATTGCGCCCATCGTCAGTATTCAGCCACCTCGCCGTGGCCGACTGTCCGGAGGAAGATGCCTACACACAGATGCAGTTTGATTATTTCGACAAGGCATCCATGCGTCTGCGAGCTCTGTTTCCGGAGTTCACCATACTCCGGCATATCCTTAATTCCACCGGCATAGTCCGCTTCCCCGAGCATTGCTATGACATGGTGCGCCTCGGAATAGGCCTTTACGGCATCAAGACAATGGACGACGGAAGTCAGGACGGCTTGCGCCCTGTCAGCGCCCTCTATACATCCGTCATAGCCGTGAACGAATGGCCTGAGGGGACGACTATCGGCTACGGTCGTCATGGAAAATGCTTGCGTCGCAGCCGGATTGCCACAATACCGGTGGGATATGCCGACGGCATTGACCGTCACCTCGGTCGCGGAGCCATGAGCGTGTTTATACGCGGCCACCGATGCCCTACGATCGGCAACATCTGTATGGATGCCTGCATGATCGACGTAACCGATCTCCCTGAATGTCATCCCGGCGACCGCGTAGAGATCTTCGGACCTAATATTCCCGCAGCCGAGCTGGCCGATATCCTCGACACAATCCCCTACGAGATCCTCACATCGGTAAGCGAACGGGTCAAGCGTATCTACTACCGCGAATAATTTCTGATCATACGTTACCATCCTTTCAATCAACAAATAATCAATAATTTATATCGGTGTGGCAAGGGAATCGATTATCCGGCATAACACAACAGACTATAGTGTTGCCGTCACTACAATAAAAGAGGCCATTCTCCGCAGTCAGTATCAGGCTGCGAAGTTAGTTAACCGTGAGATGCTGTCGCTCTACTATGGCATCGGCCGATACATTTCGGCTAATTCCCGTGAAGGATTTTGGGGAACCGGAGCCATCAGAGCAATTTCAGATCAACTCCAAAAGGAACTGCCGGGACTAAAAGGATTTTCGGAGAGCAGCCTAAAAAATATGAGAATGTTTTACGAAGAATGGGCTCCTGTTATTGAATCGCATGACCATACTTCATCTATTTCGCCAATCATGATTGGCGAGATAGAAACTACCACACTTCTATCATCTAAATCGCCAATCACGACTGACGATTTAGAATTGTTTGGGAATCTAAGTTTTACCCATCATGTTAGGATTCTCAACGGAGAAAAAGATGTAGACAAACGGTGGAAATACATTAAACTGTCTCTTGAAAATAAATGGAACACCCGTTACCTCCAACAACAGATAAAGAACAACGCCGCTGATCATTATGGGTCTCTGCCATCTAACTTCAGCAATACAATCAAGGATAGCCGGGATGCTGTAAAGGCTCTTAATATGTTTAAAGATGAATATCTGCTCGACTTCATCAACACAGAGCAAATAGGCATTCGCGATATTGAGGACATCGACGAGCGGGTGGTTGAAAAAGAGATTATCCACAATATCAAGAAATTCATCATGACCTTCGGACGCGATTTTGCTTTCGTTGGCAATCAGTATCATCTCGAGGCATTTTCTGAAGATTTCTTTCCCGACCTTTTGTTCTTCAACAGAGAGTTGAATTGTCTCGTTGTCGTAGAACTTAAAACCGGAGATTTTAAACCCGGCTATCTTGGCCAGCTCATGACTTATCTCCGTATTCTCGATGACAAGGTGAAAAAGCCCCACGAGAACCCATCCATTGGAATCGTTCTGTGTAAGACGGCCAATAAAGACTTTGTAGAATACGTCATTCAGGACTATGCCAAGCCTATGGGGGTAGCGACTTACCGTCTTAGTCAGGATATGCCGGATAAGTTGCGCGAGGCGTTGCCTGATGTCGAGGAACTAAAGAAATTGCTCTGACAATGAGTCGCCGATCACGCCGGCGCAGGCAATAAATTTTAACATATAGGGGCAACATTCCGGCTCATCGGCTCCGTAATTTTGCAGCACAATTTCTCCATTGAGCCATGACAGAACTACGGATATATCGGGCTGACACCTCTACAGCCTTGGGACTACTTTATGCTGACGAGGGTATACGGGCCGGCTTCCCCAGTCCCGCACAAGACTATATCACCCAGTCGATCGACTTGAACCGGGAACTCATAGAGCATCCTGCCTCAACGTTCTATGCCAGAGTTGTCGGCGACTCGATGGCCGGCGAAGGCATAACCGAGAATGATCTTCTGGTGATTGACAGATCCATTGAACCGGAACACGGTGATCTTGCAGTCTGCTGTCTGGATGGTGGTGTGACATTGAAGCGGCTGTGCTTCTCCCGGAAGGACAGAATCTATCTCATGCCCTCAAACAGGAAGTACAAGCCTATTGAAGTCACTCCTGACAATGATTTCTCAGTGTGGGGAATCGTTATTTACACCATCAAGCCCAACCGCCGGCGGGGACCAAGATTACAAGGATGGTAGGCCTTATTGATTGTGATAATTTCTTCTGCTCTTGCGAGAGGGTATTCCGGCCCGATCTTGCCAGAACCCCACTCGTTGTGTTGAGCAACAACGATGGATGTGTAGTGGCGCGGTCAAAGGAGGTTAAGGCAATGGGTATTCCGGAAGGCATGCCATATTATCAGCTGAGAGAGCAGTATCCCGACTCCGGGATAGTAGCCTTCTCCTCCAACTATTCCCTGTATGGCGATATGTCATCGCGCATAGTCTCTATTCTCAGGGAGGAGGCTCCGGATGTTGTCCAGTATTCAATTGACGAGGCATTTCTTGACTTGCGTGGAATGGATCATTTTGACCTCCACAGGTGGGGCGAACAATTATGCCGGAAGATCCTGAAATGCACAGGTATGCCGGTCAGTCTCGGCATCGCGTCGACAAAAACGCTTGCCAAGATGGCCAGCAAGTATGCCAAGAAATATCCGGGATATAACAAGTGCTGCGTCATTGGCTCGGACGAACAGCGCGAGAAAGCCCTTAAACTTTTTCCCGTCGGTGACGTGTGGGGTATAGGGCGACGCATAAGGCGGACGCTTGAATATGTGGGAGTGAATACGGCCTATGACTTCTCAGTGTTGCCCCGGGAATATGTCAGAAGGAAATATCATCTGACGGGCGAACGAACCTGGAAGGAGCTGCATGGAGAGCCCTGCATTGCCGTCGACGGACTTGAAGGCGTTGAAAAGAAAAGCATAGTCACCAGCCGGAGTTTCCCAGATATGATACGGGATGTGGCCGATTTGCGGAGCCACATAGCCAACCATGCTGCAAGATGCGCCCTGAAGCTACGTCGGCAGAAGTCGGTATGCTCGATGGTAACGGTGTTCATCCACTCGAATCACTTCCGGGAAGATCTCACGCAGTATGATGGCAGCGCATCCAGTTCGTTTCTTACACCCACCAACACCACCAATGAGATTGTAGAGATGGCAACCGGGATTCTGGAAAGAGTTTTCCGCAAAGGGATATATTATAAACGGGCCGGAGTAATGGTATCCGCTATCTCGCCGGCTGAAGCGATACAACCCGATCTTTTCACTTACGACCCGGAGAGGCGCCGTAAGTTTACCGATATTTCAAAAGCATTGGATCGGATCAATGGCAGGATGGGAGCGGATACGGTGGTGCTCGGATCGCAGCAGTATCGTGAGAAGGGCGACGATGGCAAGAGCGTGAAGTTCGTCAATGCTATCCGTCGTGCCATGAAATCACCCGATTATTCCACACGCCTCGGTGCGTTTACTGTCAGCTGACCGGCACTCAAAGCCGGGAGGCCGACGCTACGGCAGCGTCGGCCTCCCGGTAATATAGTCTTCTCGTATGATAAGATCAGCGGGCCAGCTGGGCGGAGATAGCGGTGAGATCGTTTTGCAGATTCTCGACTATCGACGCAGTGGTGACATGCTTCGAGAGCTTGCCCATCTGGATAGGCAGAAGGGCAGCGTTGAGCTCATTGAGGAGCTTGATGTCGCCGCGGGCTTCGATCTCCTTGCGCAAAGCCTTGATCTTCTCACCCATCTGGATGCCCTCGACCATACGCTCATAGCGGATAGACGAGCGACCGTCGGGATAGATGAAATAAGTATCGCCGGGAGCGAAGAGCTTGAAGCGGGTATCAGCCAGCGGATCGTCGGTCCAGTTCTGATAGCTCCAGTGGAGATAGCCGTCGGCACCGGTAGCTATGCTGTAGGCCATGATGTATGCTCCGTCGGCCGGATCGTTGTTGCTGAAGATATTGGGTGCACTCGTGGCGCAACAGGTGTAATATGTCGTCACGAGGCCGAGATCATGGCGCTGCTTGAGCACGTCGGCGGGCCAGGGAGTAGCCTCGATGGCATAAGTGTAGAGTTTGTCGGCAAGCTCGGGGTGATAGTAACCCGCGAGCGACACCTTGAGTTTGGGAGCATATTTTTCAACGATGCCGATGGCGCGCTGTATATCCTCAAGCCCGCGCTCGTCCATAGCCATGACGGTGCGTTCGCTCCAACCCTTTTCGTCGAGATGATTCTGGAAATTCGCAAGGAAGTTGCCCCAGAGGTCAATATATTCGGGAGTGTCAGATGTGGTCTTGAGATAAGCATATTCGCCGCCATTGGCTTCATCGCGGTAACGGAAATTCATCTCCCAGGGTATCATCGAGAAACATTCGATGATCGGTCCCACACCCATCGAGTCCATAAACTCGACATACTTGTCAAAGGCCGTGTAGTCATACTCCCACGTCCCGTCTTTTTTCCTGGTGGTCTCCACCATCGGCAGGAATTTGTCGTTGCTCTGCTCTCCCCACGGCTCGTAAAACATAATGGTGGTGATGGTCTTCTGTCCGGCGCGTGCAAGGAGGGCGGCATACGGCTCAAGGAGCTTCAGATGCTCGTCGCTCCACGGCTCCACCCCATAGTAGCGACACACGGCATAAGGCTGCTGCCATAGATTGAGATGGAAATAATCGGGGCTCGACGGATCGGGAAGGGTAAATGGCTGGACAGTGATCTCGGCCGGGATCTCGGCCATGACCTTTCCGGTGCTCTCATCGACAAGCTGGAGCGCCAGCGGACCTGTTGCAGCGTCTGCTCCCACTTCCAGAGTTACCCACAGGGGGTAGTTGATACCTGACGAAACGGTCAGCGCCGTATCGAGATCTATTATATCGGCCACGGGCCAGGGCTCGAGCTCCGGAGGAATGCCACATGCACGGAAATCATTTGTGAGAGTGTAGCGCATGAAGCGTGCATCACCCTGCAAGCCTTGGCCGCTTACCACTCTCGGGCGTAGGGTCTTACCGTTGAGCAACGCATCGGGAGTGAGCAGCGCCTGAAGACCCACACGCTGACGGTGCCACGCGGCAACGGTCGTGTCCTGACGAAGTTTGACTTTGACAGCGCCTTCTGAAGGGGTATGGGCCGACGCATCCGTCCACGCAAGTGGATTGGCCGCCGAAGCCACGGCCGCTATAGCCATAGAGGCGACGAATGTGATTGCTTTCATGATAAAAGTATTGATTTTGGATGTGCGAAGTTACGAATATTTTGCAACATTTCATTAATTTTGCCCCACCTTATGAATAAACCCGCAACTATTATTCTTGTGATCGGAGGCCAGCGGTCAGGGAAAAGTGAACTTGCCGAAAAACTCACTCTCCAGGCATCGCCATCTCCGGTCTATATAGCCACCTGCCGACCCCTCGACGAGGAGATGGAACGCCGCGTGGAGACACACCGTAAGCGCCGCGAAGGTCAGGGCTGGACAACCGTCGAGAGCGAGACACTCGCCGGAGCCGGACCTGTGTCGGGCCGGAGTGTATTGATTGACAGTGCCACGATGCTTGCATCCAATGCGTTCTTCGCCGCCAACGAGGATGATGCCGAAGCGCTCCGGACCGTCATCGACGATTTTGACCGGTTCGTTGAACAGTCTCATGATTCGCTGATAGTGGTTGTCAGCGACGAGATCGGCCTCGGAGGCGTGTCCGGCAACATCATGACGCGCCGATTTGCCGATATGATAGGACTCTTCAACCGCCACATTGCCGAAGCAGCAGTGAGTGTCTATCTTACAGTGGCGGGTATTCCCCTACAAATCAAATAATCTCACGATGGACTTCAACATAAGCCACACAACCGATCCCGACCTACAGGCAGCCCTTACCGACAAAATCAACAACCTGACCAAGCCCCTCGGAGCCCTCGGCCGCCTCGAATCGCTTGCTCTCCAGCTCGGTCTGATCCAACGTACCCTGTCGCCTCATCTACATCGCCCCGTCAATGTGCTGTTTGCAGCCGACCACGGCATTATCTCCGAAGGAGTGTCAGTGTCGCCCAAGGAGGTCACATGGCAGCAGCTCGGCCATTTCTCCCGTGGGGGTGCCGGAATCAATTTCCTCTGCAACCAACACGGCTTCCGGCTCACTCTGGTCGATTCCGGCGTCGACTATGACATCCCCTCAGACCGGGGCATCATCGACATGAAGATGGGACGCGGGACCGCCAACTTCCTCTACGGCCCGGCCATGACCACGGAGCAATGGGAGGAGTGCCTGCGCCGCGGCGCGGAGATCGTCGATCGTGAAGCAGATGCCGGCACCAATATCATCAGCTTTGGAGAGATGGGCAGCGGCAACACCTCGGCCTCATCGCTGTGGATGCACATCACCACCGGCATTCCTCTCGATGATTGTATAGGCGCCGGTGCCGGCCTCGACAATGAAGGCATACGCCACAAACGCGAAGTGCTCAAGCGAGCCCTCGACGGCTATCGGGGCGATGGGACGATGACCGACCGTCTGCGCTGGTTCGGAGGATTTGAGATGGCAATGGCTGTAGGAGGGATGCTCCGTGCCGCCGAACGCCGCATGGCTGTCATCGTCGACGGCTTTATCATGACAGCCTGTATGGCAGCTGCGGCCAGTATCAATCCCGCCGTGATGGACTATGCCATCTTCGGCCACTGCGGCGATGAGAGCGGTCATCGTAAGATCCTTGATGCAATCGGTGCGCAACCGCTTCTGCATCTGTCGCTGCGTCTTGGCGAGGGATCCGGCGCCGTATGCGCCTATCCCATCATAGAGTCGGCCGTGAGAATGATCAACGAGATGGACTCTTTCGCCGATACCGACGTCACGAAATATTTCTGATGGACAAGACGCTTGCCGCGCTATCTTTCTTTACCCGCATCCCATTCTGGCGCCTCAGGAAGATTCACTCGGATGCATACACTCGTGTCGTTGATCTATGGCCCCTCGCCGGTTGGATCACCGGCGGATCTATGTGTGTGACCTACCTGCTTGCCTGCAAAGTCTTCACTCCTTTCGTTGCCGCCGGACTGGCTTTTGCCGTCCGGCTCCTGCTGACAGGCGGATTGCATGAGGATGGTCTCGCCGACTTCTTCGACGGCTTTGGCGGAGGCAGGGACCGAGAGCGTATCCTGGCCATCATGAAAGATTCCCACATCGGTTCATACGGTGTGATGGCACTGATTGTATATTTCCTTCTTGCGGTGGCTGCGGTGGCGTCCATGCCTGCGGCCACAGGCGCCATAGCATTGCTTGTATCCGACAGCTGGAGCAAAGCTACCGCCGCATGGATCATTAATTTTCTCCCCTACTCCCGAACTGCCGATACAGCCAAAAACAAGCTCGTCTACAACCGCATGACCCCTGCGGCCGGAGTGATCTGCATGATCCTTGGCGCTCTGCCCATGGTCTATCTGTCAGATCTTGAACTGCTCTCGGCTTTGGCTCCCGTCGTAGTCACCGCATTTCTCATTCTCTATATGCGCCACAAGATAGGCGGATATACGGGCGATTGCTGCGGAGCTACCTTCCTTCTGTGCGAGCTCTCGATGCTGCTGTCGTTGGCTGCGCTTTCAGCCTATTAGCCATCTCCCGGCCGCCGTTATCAGCACCATTATGACTTCCGCGCGCCGGTTGATTGCTGTTGCCTTGGCCATATCGGCGGTAGTCAGATGACGTTGATTGCTACCGATGTAAGGTTTTTCGACCGGGACTCCGAAATAATCATGAGTGCCGCCGAATCGGCAGTCGAGAATTCCGGCAAGGGCGGCCTCCGGATAACCGCTGTTGGGGCTGGCATGACATCTGCCGTAGCGCAACACAAATCTCATGACCGACGGGTGTCCCGACACCGCCACCATAAGCAGGGCCGTAAGCCTGGCCGGGATAAATCCTGCCACATCGTCGAGTCGCGCGGCAAAACGGCCGAAATAAAGATAGCGGTCGTTGCGATAGCCTATCATTGAATCAAGGGTATTGATCATCTTGTAACCTACCATGCCGGGGAGTCCTAATAAGAGATACCAGAACAATGGAGCCACGACTCCGTCGTTAAGATTCTCGGCAAGAGTCTCCAAAGCCGCTGTCCTCACCTCCTGATCGCTCAGGCACGCGGTGTCGCGTCCAACAATC
>CAYWWE010000049.1:8187-16389 GCA_964461785.1 uncultured Bacteroides sp. | reverse complement strand
TGCCGGAGAACATTTTCTTGGACACCTCGCCGTGGAGCCAGCTTACACCGTTGGCTTCCTGACAGGTGTTGAGGGCGAACACGCTCATGGAGAAACGCTCGTGGCTGTCGGGGTTCTCGCGACCCATATTCATGAGGTCGTTCCATGAGATGCCGAGCTTTGCGGGATATTCGCCCATATATTTGCCGAAAAGACCTTCGTCGAAATAGTCGTGGCCGGCAGGCACGGGGGTGTGCACGGTATAGAGGCTCGATGCTCTTACGAGTTCGAGAGCTGTGTTGAAATCGAGATGCTTCTCCTGGACATAGTCGACAAGGCGCTGGAGGTTGAGGAGGGCAGCGTGACCTTCGTTGCAGTGGTAGAGCTCGTTGTTGATGCCGAGAGCTTTGAGCATGAGCACACCGCCGATGCCGAGGAGATATTCCTGCTTGATGCGGTTTTCCCAATCGCCACCGTAGAGCTGGTGGGTGATCGAGCGGTCATATTCCGAGTTCATGTCGAAGTCGGTGTCGAGGAGGTAGAGCTTCATGCGGCCTACATTAACACGCCAAACATGGCTGTAGACGATACGGCCGGGATAAGGTACTTCGAGGATGAAAGGCTGGCCTTCGGCATCCGTTACCTGCTCGATGGGGAGCTGGTTGAAGTTCTGGGGCTCATAGTTGGCTATCTGCTGGCCGTCGACGCTGAGTGTCTGGGTGAAGTAGCCGTAACGGTAGAGGAAACCAACAGCGGTCATGTCGACACAGCTGTCGGATGCTTCCTTGATATAGTCGCCGGCGAGCACACCGAGGCCGCCGGAATAAATCTTAAGGCAGTTGCAGAGACCATACTCCATGGAGAAGTATGAAACTGAGGGGATGTCGGAGCGCATCGGCTTGGCCATATATGCCTGGAAATCGGCATAGACCTTATTGATGCGATACATCATTTCCTTGTCTTTTGTTATCTCGACAAGACGCTCGGCGCTGAGGCGCTGGAGGAGCATGACGGGGTTTTCACCGGTCGAACGCCAAAGATCGGGATTGAGGTCGCGGAAAAGCGATTTGGCCTCGCTGTTCCATACCCACCAGAGGTTTTTGGCAAGAGTGGTGAGGGGAGAGAGTTTGAGAGGCAGCTCGGCATTGACGGTAACGTCGCGCCATGCGGGTGCGTTAGTGTTGCTTACCTTAATTTTCATAAGCAGGTGGTTGATAATATAGACTGTAAGTTGATATTCAAATAGATGTGAGGTCAGATGTCGCGACCTACGCGCTCGTTGCGGTTGCGCTCGGCAATCCGGTAGGCCTGTTCATAGAATTTTATGAACGAGCTCCATGCGGCGCGACCGCTCGTGGCGATGGCGGCATCGGAGATCTCGGCCTTGATCTCATCGTCGGAATTGATGAGGAAGCGCAGCGAACGGCTGATCGATTCAACGGCGGCGGGATAGTTGTTGTCGCCGCGTGCAACGACATTGACACCAGAGGTCTCGAACGTTGAGTCGGATGATGAAAGAATCCATTGTCCGAACCCGGAAAGAGATGTTGTGACAGTAGGCACGCCGAAAGCGATGCTTTCAAGCGGTGTGTAGCCCCAGGGTTCGTAGTAGGAGGGGAACACTGTGGCATCCATGCCTATAAGAAGGTCATAATAAGCCATCCCGTTGAAGATGCCGTCGCGGCCATCGAGATAGCAGGGGACATAGATAACTGTGATTCGGGGATCAATTCTGTCGAATCCAAGACTGTGGATGCGGCAGAGTACAGGGTCTTCAGTGGGATTATTGATGGTGTGGGTGATCACGGGGTCGTGGAGGGGAGCGGCTGATGGGGTCTCCATTGCCTCCTGGAGATCGGTTCGCGCTTTATCGACCCACGCGGGTACCATAACGAACGCCACAATGGGGCGGTCGAGAGTGTCGGCGTGAGAACGGAGAGTGTTCATCACATCGAGATACATGTCGATGCCCTTGTTGCGGTATTCACATCGGCCTGATGTGGCGATAAGGAATGTGTTGTCGGTATATTGACAACCGGTGAGAGCAGCGGCTACGTCAAGGAGCGCTTTGCGGGCGCTGCGACGGGCGGCTGTAAAACGGTTTTTTGCCGGGACAAAGCCTTTTTCGAAACCGTTGGGAGTGACGATATCGGGTTTACGCTCAAGCAGCTGCTCACATTCGATGGCCGTGATATCGCTCACGGTAGTGAAGCAGTCGGCCTGATGAGCGGCAATTTTCTCAAGAGAGTGCTTGCTTTCCATGTTGAGCTCGCGAGCCATCTGATCTCCATTATATCCTTTGAGATAATCGTAGAGGGGCTTGGAGTTTCCGCAGATCGAGCGGCCTATTGAGGTGGCATGGGTGGTGAAGAGGGTTGCTATATCAGGACATTTGTCCTTGATATAAAGAAGCCCCATACCGGTAGTCCACTCGTGGAAATGGGCTGCGGCGTTAAGCGGATTGGCATGGTTGTGTTTGCGTCCGTTGCTGAAGTGGTTGTAAAGGCTTTTGACAATAATTCCGGCAGCGTGGCTGAACGCGCATGCTTCGTCGTAATCGCCGTAACCGTGGAGCGAATCAACTCCGTATAGCTGCCACATGCGTCCGTAAAACTCATTTTTTACGGCATACATCGGGGTAAAATCGACAAGGATCGCAATAGGGCGACCGGGGACTGTCCAGCGGCCTACACGCACCGTGAGGCCATAAGGGAGGCTCTCGCGTCCCGACCAGTTTTTAAGAGCAGCAGGATCTTCCTCAAAATAAGGAGACTCAACTCCTCCAAGGCGCCACACATCGGGGCCTACATATATTACATTGTCCTTATATATCTTTTGGAGGCTGGCGGCCTGAGTGGACAAAACGGCGTAGATGCCGCCGATTTTGTTGCAGACCTCCCAGCTTGTGTTTACCAGAAGTTCGAGCTCTTCCGACTTATTTTCTTTATACATAATAAGTTTCAATAGGCAGAGTAGCCTTTTGGTGGCAATTGATCTGCCAACGATGGCAAAATCGAGTGCAAAAGTAGTGCTTTTTCTGCTAAATTCCTATTTTATGAGCTATAAAATGCTGCTTGATTGAAAAATCGTTATTTTTTTGCCCCTTTTCTGCAAATGATTTATCTTTGCATCACACCTTGTGGCCATCCTTGCGAGCTTTTTCACACAGGCGGGACGGCTTAATCGGTTTGCTCTATTTCCTTTTCACTTTCATTCACCGCATTAGCTCAATGGCATCAACACCCGTGGCACAATATAGTGCTCCCGACTATAGCGAGTCGGGTTGTGAGCTGATTCTTGATCAGGATTCTACCTTTTTCCGGTTGTGGAGTCCGGAGGCTGAAGCTGTGAGGCTGATTTTATATCCGGACGGAGAGAATTCGGAGGCTGTCGATACGTTAGATCTGGAAGAATCATCCGGTGGTTTGTGGACCATCCGGGTCGGTGGCAGCCTTGTCGGATTATTTTATACTTTCAGTGTCAAATTTCGTGGAGCATGGATGGATGAGACTCCGGGTATCTGGGCGAAGGCTGTGGGCATAAACGGGAGGAGAGCTGCAATCATCGATATGAAAGATACCGACCCGTATGGTTGGGCATCTGATCGCGGACCAGCATTGACGGCTATGACCGACGCAATCATTTATGAGACTCATTACCGGGACTTTTCAATGCATCCCTCGGGCGGTTATGCCTATAAGGGCAAATATCTTGCTTTGGCTGAAACGGGTACCAGAACCCCATCGGGTGAAAAGACGGGAATCGATCATCTGAAGGAGCTCGGAATCACCCATATTCATCTGCTTCCATCGGCTGATTTCAATACGGTTGATGAAGCTGCACCCTATCCCGGAGGCTATAACTGGGGATATGATCCGGTCAACTACAATGTTCCGGAGGGATCTTATGCTACCGATCCGTATGATCCCGCTGTCAGGATAAAGGAAATGAAGACCATGATCAAGGCTCTTCATGACAATGGCATCGGCGTTGTGCTGGACGTTGTCTACAATCACACATCGGGCACCGATAATTCCTGCTTTACGCTGACAGCTCCCGGATATTTCTACAGACTTAAACCGGACGGATCCTTTTCCAATGCATCCGGATGTGGCAACGAGTTAGCTTCCGAACGCGAGATGACGAGGAAGTTCATTGTGGAGTCTCTCGTTTACTGGGCCGGAGAATACCATATCGACGGTTTCCGTCTCGATCTGATGGGAGTGCTCGATATTGACACTGTCAATGCTGCCGCAGCCGCCCTGTCGGCAATCCGACCCGGGATCCTTCTTTATGGAGAAGGATGGTCGGCCGGGCCGTCTGTGTATCCCGCACGTCGCAGGGCTCTGAAAGAGAACGTTGTAAAGCTCCACGGCGTGGCAGTCTTTTCCGATGATATGCGCGATGCCGTCAAAGGTGATTTTGCCGAGCCGGGCGCCCGGGGATTCGTTTCGGGTCAGGCAGGTCTGGAGGAGGCTGTAAAGATCGCGGTCGTGGCATCGACAGCTCATCCGCAGGTCGACTATACCAAGGGTATAAAATCGAAGATTGCATACGCTTCTTCTCCGGTGCAGATCGTAAACTATGTGTCCTGTCATGACAATCTATGCCTGACCGATAAGCTCGCTGCTTCGATGCCGGAAGCACCGGCAAGCTATCGTATGCGTGCCGCGCGTCTCGCACAGACCATTGTTTTCACCTCTCAGGGGATTCCGTTTATGTTTGCGGGCGAAGAGTTGTATCGCAGCAAACAGGGTGTGGCCAATTCCTATAACTCTACTGACGATATCAATTCTATAGATTGGGAGCTGAAAAACCGCAACAGGAAGCAGTTTGACTACTACCGTGAACTTATCCGATTGCGAAAAGATCATCCTGCCCTGAGGCTCACCACGGCAAGGGAGATTGGCCGACGGATCAGGTTTGACGATCATGAACCAGATTCATGTCTTGTATCTTATACTCTTGACGCTACCGGAACCGGCGACCGTTGGCATGAGATGAAAATTGCATTCAACGGATCGGACACGCCCAAAACCATCGATGTGATGGTGGGGGAGTGGCTTGTCATTGCTGACGACGGACAGCTCTGTGCGACAGGATTAAAAGATGAAAAAGGTGGTCAAAGGAAGACGTATGGAGGCGAGGTGGTGGTCAAGCCGGTGAGCGCACTTATCCTCGCACTCCCTTTCAAAGACTGAATAATTGAAATACAAAGTATTAATTATGAAGATAGCTCGTTTTGAATTTAATCTTTTCGGAGTCAACACATACGTTGTGTGGGATCCGGACACTCTTGATGCTGCCATCATTGACCCCGGTATGCAGACCCCGGAGGAGGAGCGTAAGCTCGCCGACTTTATTGCCGAGCGAGGGCTTCGGCCTGTTCATCTGATCAACACCCATCTCCATATCGACCACACGCTCGGAGATGATTTTGTGGCTGCTGCATACGGACTTCAACTTGAGGCCGCTCCAGCCGACGGTTTTCTCGGCGAGTCGCGCGACAGTCAGGCCAGCATGTTTCATCTCAGGCTCGGGGAGCTCAAGCCGCTGCTGATCGGACGCGAACTTTCCGACGGAGATATCATTGAAGTTGGCAAAGGGCGTCTTGAGGTTATAGCTGTGCCCGGTCATTCCCCGGGCTCTATAGCTTTATACTGCCCTGAAGATCGGTTCGTGATAACGGGAGATACTTTGTTCAGGGGCAGCATAGGACGGACCGACCTTCCGGGTGGCGACGGCGACACATTGCGCCGGGCAATCCGCGGTCGGCTCCTATCCTTGCCGGCTGACACAACTGTTTTGCCTGGACATGGACCGGCTACGATGATAACTACCGAGCGCTCTTCCAATCCTTGGGTATGATATAATCAGGGCCGGCAGCATCAAAAACTGCTGGCCCAGATTATTATTTCTTTTTCAGCCATAGACCGATGAGTGTCGATCAGGCGCTGGTTGGATGATCCTCGGAATTGAAGCCCCGGTTGCTTTTGTGCGAGGATAAAAGGTCCATCGACAATCACATCGACGCTCGCGGCCAATCTCCGGCCACTCTCGGTAGCTATCAGATCTTCAAACCTGAAACCGGTATAGAGCCAGATATTGAGGCCTCGGTGGTGAAGGATGTCGGCGAGCTCGCAGACCTCATCTGCCTGATATGCAGGATCGCCACCGCTAAGAGTCACATCAAGCCCCATCTCTATCAGTCTTTCCGCGAGATCTTCTGCGCTTATCTCATATCCTCCGTTGAAATCGTGGGACTGCGGATTGTGGCAACCGGGGCAATTATGGGCGCATCCGGCAAAATACACGGCAGTCCGGAAGCCGGGGCCGTCAACCGTCGTGGCTTCAATAATATCGAGGATTCTCATCCGGGATCAGGTGCGGGATGTTAATTGTGGACCACGCGGTCGTTGAGCTCGGCCAGCTTGGCGTTGTTCCATCTGTCGGTGGTGCCTACGAGGTAGCCGGTGATACGCTGGAGACGGTCAATGTGAGTCGAGCCGCATGTGGGACATGAATCGAGATTCTCGGTTGCATCCTCATATCCACAGTTCATGCAGCGGTTGCGGTTGTGATTGACGGAGCAATATCCGATGTTGTTTTTGTCCATGAGATCTACGATCTGGGCAATGGCTTCGGGATTATGCGTAGCGTCGCCGTCGATCTCCACATAAAATATATGGCCGCCACGGGTCAGGTCGTGATAGGGGGCTTCGATGCGGGCCTTGTGGGCGGGAGAACATTTATAATACACCGGTACATGGTTGGAGTTGGTGTAGTAGATCTTGTCCGTTACGCCAGGAATGATGCCGAAGCTCTTGCGGTCGGCAGAGGTGAATTTGCCCGAAAGGCCTTCGGCCGGAGTGGCAAGCACGGAGAAATTATGTCCATAACGCTCGGAGAATTCATTGGCCCGGCTCCGCATGTGGCTGACTATGCGCAGTCCGAGAGCCTGGCTCTCCTCGCTTTCGCCATGATGTTTACCCGTGAGGGCAACCAGACATTCGGCAAGACCGATAAACCCGATGCCGAGAGTGCCCTGATTGATGACCGGTTCTATGGTGTCGTCGGGGCGCAGAGTCTCGCAGCCGTTCCAAAGTCTGGTCATGAGGAGGGGAAATTGCTTGGCGAGTGCCGTCTTCTGGAAGTTGAAGCGGTCGCAAAGTTGCCGGGCCGCCACTTCGAGGTAGGTGTCGAGTTTGTTGAAGAAGCGGTTGATCCGTTCATCCTGATCCTTGATGGCCATACACTCAATGGCCATTCTTACGATATTGAGCGTTGAGAAACTTATATTGCCGCGCCCGATTGACGTCTTTTCGCCGTAGCGGTTCTCGAATACACGGGTGCGACAGCCCATAGTCGCAACCTCATACACATAGCGCTCGGGATCTTCGGGATTCCATTTCTCGTGATGGTTGAAGGTGGCGTCGAGATTTACGAAGTTGGGGAAAAAGCGTCGGGCCGTGACCTTGCAAGCGAGTTTGTAAAGATCATAGTTGCGGTCGGTAGGCAGATAGCTCACACCGCGCTTCTTTTTCCAGATCTGGATGGGGAAGATGGCGGTGGCGCCGTTGCCCACCCCTTCGTAGGTGGAATTGAGGAGCTCCCTGATTATGCATCGTCCTTCGGCAGAGGTGTCGGTGCCGTAGTTGATAGAGCTGAACACCACCTGATTGCCTCCTCTGGAGTGAATGGTGTTCATGTTATGGATGAACGCTTCCATGGCCTGATGCACGCGACCGGTTGTCTGGTTTATGGCGTGCTGCTTGTAGCGTTCATCCCCCTCCAGTCCATCTAACGGACGGATGATATAGTCGTCGATCTCGGCATTGTCAAGATGAGAGAGAGAGCTTCCGGTGAGCGATTCGATCTTGCGCAGCTCTTCCTGATAAGATGATCTGACGAATGGAGCGAGATAAAAATCGAATGCGGGGATGGCCTGTCCGCCATGCATCTCATTCTGGGCTGTCTCAAGTGAGATGCAGGAGATGATACTGGCGGTTTCGATACGCTTTGCCGGACGGCTTTCGCCGTGACCGGCCGAGAATCCGTAGCGCAGGATGCGGTCGAGCGGATGCTGGACGCAGGTCAGGCTCTTGGTTGGGTAATAGTCTTTGTCATGGATGTGCAGATAGCCGTGGCGGACAGCATCGCGTGCTTCGGCAGAGAGGAGGTAATCATCGACAAAGGGTTTAGTTGTTTCCGATGCAAACTTCA
>CAYWWE010000049.1:0-8177 GCA_964461785.1 uncultured Bacteroides sp. | reverse complement strand
TTGGTAGTCTCGCTGGCAAATTTCATCATCATGCCCGCCGGCGAGTCGGTGTTCATGTTGGCGTTCTCGCGGGTGATGTCGTTGCTCTTGGCCTCGATGATTTCAAGGAAGATGTCGCGTGTCTTGGCGCGCCGTGCTATGGAGCGCTGATCGCGATAGGCGATATAGCGTTTGGCCACTTCCTTGCGGGGCGAATTCATCAATTCAAGCTCCACCATATCCTGAATTTGTTCAACAGTCATCCGGTCGTCGCCTCTCATACCGATGTGGTCAGTGATGCGCTGAAGGAGCGACTCGTCTTCGCCGAGCTCGGTTGTAAGCATGGCTTTTCTTATGGCAGCCTTGATTTTTTCTTCGTTGTAGCCTACAATACGGCCGTCGCGTTTGACAACTGTCTGTATCATTGGGTGGGAACTGTTTTTGGTGCTTCGGGGTGAAACTTTGTGATTGTTTTTGTGTCGGCAAAGTTATGGATTGTTTCCTCGATGTGCAAATATTTTCATCCAAAATTTTTCCTTGATTGATGGTTTTGGAAAACTTTGGAGATGTATGGTGAGTGTTATATTGTTGATTGCTAACGATGTAGCGATTTGTTTTGGGAAACTTTAGCGGCTGATGAGTCTTTCAAAATCTAAATCCCGATATTGCGGTAAGCATCTGATTGGAATTGAAGAAGGTCAGATTATTGGACATGCTCAGGAATCCGTTGAAGCGCACCTGCATGGACAGAAAGAGACCCTTGTGATTATAGACAACCGAGCCCATGCCCGACAGATTGGTCGAAATCATGTTGCGGATATCACGATTGGACGGGTCGGCTGTAGAAGTGTGTTTATAGCCCAGAAATGGTAGAACAGTCAGGTTGAGGATCCACTTACGCGGGCTCAAGACCCAGTTTCGCGCATAGCCGGCGAGAAAGCAGTAGTCGGTTGACTGGAAGTGATAGTTGCGTTGCAATGTTGGAAGGGCATCGAGCATATCCGATGGCAGACTGTTGAAGTCAAGCCTCATGTTGTGCCTGTCATAGGTCAGGCCTACAATCCATGTGCTCGCGCTCCGAAGCTGATATTTGGAGAAGCAGTAGGCGGCTGCCTGAGAATATTTCTGGTTATTGATGAAGTAGTAGAGGTCAAGATGGGAGTCATCGACATCGATATCGTTGAACTTGTAGCTGAGATGATGGCCATGCTCATAGTTGCCGAATTTTCTGATGACAGCTCCTCCGTTGATGCTTTGCTTCCAGTAGTTGACAGCGAAGCGGGAGCAGGTAAAGTTAAAGTCAAAACGGTTTCGCTTGGTATCGTCTCCTACCAGTCGGTTGATGTTGAATGTGTAACCGATGCTGACGGCCATGAAAGAGAGATTGATGCTTGGGTCGTCGTACAGGCGCGAGGTGATATGGACGGTTGATCGGTCGCGGAGCTGCATGAAATAGGTGCGCATCCATGTCTCGTTTTTCAACTGTGCTTTCCAGTTCTTGCCGGTGCTTTCAACATAAGTGGAGTCGTAGTGATTGAAAGTATGGTCGCCCCAGTTGTAGACTTTCAATGCAAAGCGCGGGAATGCGGGATATTTGATGCGCGGATCATTGATATGAAATCCCGATTCGATAAGCTGCCTGACCCAGTTGCCGTGAAGTGCGGTGGTGTCTGATTCAGCGCTTCCCGATGCTTTCGCTGTAAAAGAAAATATACAGCTATATAACGCTACAAAAAGCCATGTAGCGCTACGCGATCGGTATGAGTTTGAATCTTTGGACATTACGGTGGGGCGGGTCTTCGTAATAATCGCAAATATGATTTACGGCTGCAAAGGTACAAAAATATATGGGTATGCGGTAATTTTTCCTCCGATTGGCGTGGATTGTGGCATATTGGGAGAAAGTGAATAAAGATGTAACTAATAACAGCTATCTTTGCAAAAAAAATACGAAACCGGAATAAATATATAATGAGAAAATCGTTTTTCGTGAAAAGTGTGATTCTGTCCGGCTTTCTCGCGGTGACTGGCGATTGCTTTCAGTTGTCGGCCAGAGAGGCAATTGAGACTGACACACTCAGGATTTCGCTCGACGACTGCATCAAGGTTGCTTTGGACGGGAATCCTACAATAAAGATCGCCGACTCGGAGATAGACAGAATTGATCTGAACAAGAAAACTACCTTAGGCCAGCTGTTGCCCAATATCAGTTTTGCAGGACAATACAGCCGCACTCTTGCCAAGCAAACCATGTATATGAGTATGGACGGTTTTGGCGGAGCATCGTCGGGCGGAGGTGATGAGAAGAAATCTGAAGGGGAGGGGAGTCGTAACACCGGTATCAAGGTCGGACTCGACAATTCATGGAGTCTGGGGTTCAATGCCTCTCTTCCGCTTATCGCGCCTCAGTTATGGGCTACTCTCAAGCTGAACGACACTCAGATCATGGCCAGCGTGGAGAGTGCGAGAAATTCGAGAATCCAGATGGTGAGAGAGGTAAAAAACGCATATTATGCCCTATTGCTGGCAGGCGATTCACGCAAGGTGGTGGAGAGCAACTACGATATGGCTCTCTACACGGCCGATATATACAGAAAGCGATTTGAACTGGGCACTGCCTCACAGTTTGACACGTTGCGCACATCGGTTGCTGTGAAAAATATTGAGCCCCAACTCACTCAGGCTTCAATAACTCTCAGACAGGCCCAGCTGAAACTGGCGCTTCTGATGGGTATAAACGGGGTGCCGGTGATCGAGCCGACTGTGAAACTCGCCGATTACGAGGCTACGATGTATGACGATGTGGTGAATCTCAATACCTCGATTGAAAACAATCCTCAGCTCCGACTGCTTGATCTGCAGCGTCAGCAGGCCGATCAGGCAATAAAAATCAGCAAACTGGCTTTTGTGCCTACCTTAGCACTCACGGCAAATTACAACTGGACGGCGATGGCAAACGGATCTCTGTTTGCGACGGGAAATAGGTGGAGTCCGTATTCATCGGTGGGGATAGCTCTATCGGTGCCCATATTTCAGGGTGGTGGACGCTTGAATGCGGTGAAACAGAATGTCATCGCAGTGCGTCAGCTCGATTGGCAGCGTCAGGATCTGGTGCGCTCGGTAAGGATGCAGGCTGATATTGCTCTCGACAATATCCAGCTCAACGTGAAGCAGATCGCTACTACGGCTCTCTCTGTAAAGCAGGCAGAGGAAGCATATAGGATTATCTGCGAGAGTTTCGATATAGGCACGGCATCTTATCTTGACCGTCGCGACTCTGAGCTATCTCTCACACAGAGCCGTCTGGCATATCTTCAGTCGATTTATAATTTCCTGACAGCGCAGGCCGATCTTGAGATGCTTCTTGGCTCGGCCATTCTTCCGGACTAATCTATCTACCCATAAGTAATAAATACACCAAACATAAGAGATGAAAGGCATTATCAATTATATACCTTCGCTGATTGCACTCTCGGTGCTTTCGGGATGCTCTAACGCCGAAAAGGAGAATGAAACGGTGCAGGAGAGCCAGCCGGCGCTCCCTGCTGTGGAGCTTGCTAAGGTTTCAAGGACAACCGTAGACCATGAGTCTGTTTATACAGCAAACGTAGAAGCAAACAAGACAAACAACATCTCATCTTCTATTCCAAACAGGATAAAGGAGATCCTTGTTGAGGTGGGCGATAATGTAGTGAAGGGACAGAAGATAGCTGTTCTCGACGATGTCACTATTGAACAGACCCGCCTGCGGCTCGAAAACTCGGAGCGGGAATATGAGAGAGCACTTCGATTGTATGAGATCGGTGGCGGAACACGTCAGAATGTGGATCAGCTTAAGACGGAGCTTGATGCTTCACGCAGAGCTTACGCCAATCAGCTGGAGAATACGATTCTCGTGTCTCCGGTGTCAGGCACGGTGACCGCACGCAATTATGATCCAGGAGATATGGCGGGCAATATGCCTATCGTGACTGTTTCACAGATCAATCCTGTAAAGATAATGGTAGGGGTGAGCGAGATGGATTTCAAGGCCATAAAACCTGGAATGCCGGTTAAGATCGCCCTTGACGCTTATCCGGGCGAGGAGTTTGAGGGCAAGGTGAGTATCGTGCATCCGACGATTGATCCGTCTACGAGGACATTCCTGACCGAACTGACTGTGGATAATCCCTCTCATCGCATACTGCCGGGAATGTTTGCAAGAGCAAATGTGGTGCTTGGACAGGTAGAGGCAGTGGTGGTGCCGGACAGGGCCGTGGTTAAACAGGCAGGGTCGGCAGTCGAGTATGTCTATACGTTTAATCCCGCTGATTCGGTTGTGTCGTTTACTCCGATTGTGACCGGTCAGAGAATCCCGTCGGAAAATGCTTATGAGGTTCTGGAGGGACTTCCCGACGGTGCTATCATAGTGTTGTCGGGCCAGACACGTCTGGTTGACGGAGCAAAGGCATCCCCCCTAAAGTAATTCCCAATCTGTCTTACCTTATAATATTAAGCTGACGTGAGTATATACGCAAGTGCCGTAAAACGCCCGGTGATGACCATTCTGTGTTTCGTTGCCGTGGCTATAATCGGTCTTTTCTCTCTGTCGACACTCCCGGTTGATCTCTATCCGGACATTGAGACAAACACCATAATGGTCATGACCTCTTATCAGGGTGCTTCGGCCGCCGATATAGAGCAGAATGTGACCCGACCGCTCGAGAATGCACTCAACGCGGTCAACGATCTGAAGCATATCACTTCCAAAAGCCGCGAGAATATATCTCTGATCACTCTCGAATTTGAATATGGCAAGGATATCGACGTGCTGACAAATGATGTGCGCGACAAACTTGACATGGTCAAAAGCGCACTGCCCGACGATGCCGAGAATCCGATCATCTTCAAATTCTCGACCGACATGATCCCTATTGTCATTCTCTCGGTCAAGGCCGATCAGAGTATGCCGGGCCTGTATAAGATTCTCGACGATGCCGTTGCAAATCCTCTTGCGCGAATATCGGGAGTTGGTTCGGTTTCGATCTCTGGTGCTCCTAAGCGTGAGATCCATGTTTATGTGGATCCGGTCAGGCTGGAGGCTTACGGACTGTCGGTTGAGCAGATAGCTTCTGTGATCGGTGCGGAAAACCGCAATATTCCGGGGGGTGCGATCGACATTGGGTCGGATACTTACTCGATGCGCGTGCAGGGCGAGTTTGATGACTCCCGCGATATGGCCTCGCTCGTCGTTGCAGCAAGGCCCGATGGCCGTAAGATACTCCTGAGCGATGTAGCGAGAATAGATGATTCGCTGGAAGAACGCGCCCAGCAGACCTATAACAACGGACAAAAAGGCGCCATGATCGTGATTCAGAAGCAAAGTGGCGCCAACTCGGTCGAGATCTCAAATAAGGTATTGAAGATGCTCCCATCGCTCGAACGTAGGTTGCCGTCGGATATTGAATTGTCGGTGATGATAGACACATCGGATAATATCCGCAACACGATCGCATCGCTCGTCGAGACAGTGCTCTACGCTCTGCTGTTTGTAGTGATTGTGGTGTTTATGTTCCTCGGTCGCTGGAGAGCTACCCTGATCATCACTATAACGATCCCGATTTCGCTCATTGCATCGTTTATCTACCTTGCCGTGACGGGTAATTCGATCAATATCATCTCGCTTTCCGCGTTGTCTATCTCTATCGGTATGGTGGTGGATGATGCGATCGTGGTGCTCGAGAATGTCACCACACACATCGAGAGAGGTTCGGATCCGGAGCAGGCGGCTGTTCATGGCACCAATGAGGTTGCCGTGTCCGTAGTGGCATCTACTCTGACTCTCATAGCGGTGTTTTTCCCTCTTACTCTCGTGACGGGAATGACGGGTGTACTGTTCCGTCAGCTTGGCTGGATGGTTACGGTGATGATGACAATCTCTACTATCTGCGCCCTGTCGCTCACCCCAATGCTTTGCTCGCAGCTGCTCCGACTCAACAATAAGCATGGCAAGCTCTATACGATTTTCTTCACTCCGATCAATCGTGGACTGGATGCTCTTGACCGCGGATACGGACGGCTGCTCAATTTTGTTGTGGGCCATAAAACGTCTGTCATCATTGTATGTATGCTCATTTTCGTGGCATCGATTGGGCTGCTCGGTATGGTCGGAACGGAATTTATTCCTACGGCCGATGATGCACGAATGTCGGTCAAGCTGGAGCTCCCTATCGGGACGAGGGTTGAGATAGCTGATTCGACAACGGCCCGTCTGGCCCGAATGTGGTCGGAGAAATATCCTGAGATCCAGAAACTCAACTACACTACCGGACAGGCATCTAGCGATAATACTTTTGCTTCGCTGTCCGACAACGGGCCGCATATCGTGTCGATGAACGTCCGCCTGACCGATCCCGGCGAGCGCGACCGTACGATCACAGAGATTGCAGACATGATGCGCGAGGATCTTGTCAGAGAGTTTCCACAATATTCCAAGACACAGGTAACGGTTGGCGGCGGAGCAGGAATGGGTGGCCAGAGTACGCTCGACTATGAGATTTACGGCTATGACTTCGCGCAGACTGATTCGATAGCCCGACAGTTGCAGCAGATTCTGCTCACTACTCCGGGCACGGCCGATGTGCGCATATCCCGCTCGGACTATCAGCCGGAGTATCAGGTCGATTTTGACCGTTCTAAACTTGCGCTTTACGGTCTTAATCTTACCACTGCCGCTAATGCACTCAGAAACCGCATAAACGGTGCGATTGCCTCGCGCCTTCGTATCGATGGTGAGGAATATGACATTAAGGTGATGTATGAGCCCACGGCCCGCACATCGACAGAAGACATACTCAATATACCGATCCTGACGGGGGCGGTCGCAGCCGACGGCACCCCGGCCTCTGTCCGTATCCGTGATGTAGCACAGGTTGTCCAACGCTTCACGCCTCCCACCATAGAGCGTAAGGACCGCGAGCGTATCATCACGGTATCGGCGGTAGTGTCGGGTGCACCGATGAGTGATGTCGTTGCGGCAGCGCAACCCCGCATTGATGATCTCGATCTCCCTGTTGGAGTAAATATCACCCTCTCCGGCACCTATGAGGACCAGCAGGATTCATTCTCCGATCTGCTTACGCTCGCTGTGCTGATCATTATACTTGTATATATCGTCATGGCTGCCCAGTTTGAGAGTTATACCTATCCTGGAATCATCATGACCTCGCTGCTGTTTGCCTTCTCGGGCGTGTTCATCATGCTCTGGCTTACCGGCCATACGCTCAATATAATGTCGATGATAGGCGCGATCATGCTTATAGGTATTGTGGTGAAAAACGGTATCGTGCTCATTGACTATATATCGCTCAACCGTGAGCGTGGCCTGTCGATACGTCGATCTGTAGTCGATGGCGGTATGTCACGTCTTCGCCCGGTGTTGATGACCACCCTCACCACCATTCTCGGTATGGTGCCTATGGCTATCGGGACAGGTCAGGGTGCCGAGCTGTGGCGCCCGATGGGTGTTGCCGTGATCGGTGGCCTGACATTCTCGACCATTCTTACCCTGTTGCTCGTGCCGTCGCTTTACTGCCTCTTTGCCTATGTGGGAGTGAAACGTCAGCGTCGTGCCACTCATCGTAATCTTCTAAACAAACAGCTACCGAAATGAAAGCAGTCCTCATAACCTTCGATCAGGCGCACTACGCCAACATTATCTCCACACTTGATCATCTTGCGTGTCGAGGCTACACATCATGGCCGCAGGTCAACGGCAGGGGGTCGCGGTCAGGGATGCCGCACCTTGGCACCCACGCATGGCCCTCGCTCGCATCGGCCATCATCACAGTTGTAGACGATGACAAAGCCGTGATGCTGCTCGATGCCCTCCGAGCTCTCGATAACGAGAGACCGAAGCTCGGCCTGCGAGCATTTGCATGGCCGGTGACAGATATGGTATAGACAAAACATGTCCGCCCCCTTACCCTCCGTCGCCGTTATCTGGCGGAGACGGAGGAGGGGAGGGGAAGGTGGTTTGACGGCATTATCCCCCGTTTTTCTCGGCACACTGAGCCCATTCAGGGCATGAAAACGAAAAAATGCACCCTCTCGATCATTTTTTTCTTGGAAAATTTGGTAGATCCGGAAATAGTGCCTAACTTTGCATCGCAAAAGCAAAGGAGATGGCACGAGAGCCAAAAAGAAACCTCCCAAGCTGC
>CAYWWE010000048.1:0-16601 GCA_964461785.1 uncultured Bacteroides sp. | reverse complement strand
GTACATTCACCTTCGACGTGGGCTTCGACGCCAACTTCTTCAGCGAGCGTCTGCGCGCTTCATTTGACTTCTATATCAAGAACACCGACAACATCCTCTACAATGTGCCTGTGACCGGTCTCGTAGGTGTGACCTCGATCTACCGCAACGTAGGCAAGATGCGCAACACCGGTGTCGAGCTCAACCTCGGCGGCGACATCATCACCACCAAGGACTGGACATGGACCATGGACCTCAACATGGCGCACAACTCCAATGAGCTCCGCGACCTCTATCCCCAGAGCAACGGCGACGGCACTTCGTCCGTACGTCCCGTTATCATCAGCGACGGCTCAGGCATCGCAGGCTCCATCAACCGCGTGCTTGAAGTTGGCGAACCTATCGACACATATTATGGCCGCGAATGGGCCGGCGTAGATCCCGAAAACGGTACCCCCATGTGGTATATGACCGACAAGGATGGCAACCGCGTGATCACCCACAAGTATGCCGAAGCCGATGAAGTTAAGCTCGGCACCTTCAACCCCAAGATGTTCGGCGCCCTCAACACCTCGCTCCGCTGGAAGGCCCTCGATCTCAACGCCAGCTTCGGCTTCTCCGTTGGCGGCAAGATCTACAACTACTCACGTCTGGAGTATGACTCCGACGGCGCTTACACCGACCGTAACCAGATGAAGCTCCAGAGCGGCTGGACCCGCTGGGAGAAACCCGGCGACGTAGCAACCCACCCCCGCGCAGTCTACAACAACACCGATCAGGGCAACAAGGCTTCGAGCCGCTACCTCGAGAACAGCGACTATCTCAAGCTCCGCTCCCTCACCCTCGGCTATACCATCCCCACACCTACAAACTGGCATGTGCGCAACCTCCGCGCAAGCCTCTCTGCCGAGAACATCTTCTGTATCACCAAGTATTCAGGCGTTGATCCGGAACTCCCCGCATCCGATGGCAAGGTAATGGGCTCGACCGGCCCCGGCGTATATCCCTCCGTTCGCCGCTTCTCGCTCGGTCTTAACCTCTCATTCTAATCCTGCATACTCAAATACTGATAGCAAACAACAATGAAAAAAGCTAAATATATCTTCCTGGCAGCTGCTGCCGCCATGGTTATGTCGCAGAGCTCCTGCAACGTAGAGCGCCTGCCCTACGGCTCCATGTCGACAGACCAGATCCAGCAGAATCCCGACAACTACCTCGACGCCCTCATGAACGGCGCCTATGCCCAGCTCGGATCATGGAGCGATCCCATGCACCGCTGCGGCGAATATGCAGGCGACAACGTGGCCATCCGCGGCTACTCGACCGATGCCTTCTTCGAGTTCATCTCGTTCGCCCGCACTCCCAACAACTACCGTCTTGACCAGTTCTGGAACTCAGGCTACAAGGCTATCGCTCAGGTATCAAACATCATCAACATGTTTGAGGAAGGCCAGAGCGCAAGCGTAGACCAGTGTCTCGGCGAGTGCTACTATATGCGCGGCATGCTCTACTTCTACTTTGTCCGCGCCTACGGCCGCCCCTACTATCAGGCTGCCGACCGCAACCTCGGTGTGCCCGTTGTCAACGGCACCCCCGATAACATCCTCAGCAACGACTTCTTCCTCTCCGACCGCAAGACCGTCAAGGAAAACTACGAGCTCATCATCGCCGACCTCGAGAAGGCCGCACAGCTCATGAACGAGGATAAAGGCGCATCGCGTCCCTCTGTCGGCGCTGCCAACGCCCTCCTCTCGCGTGTCTACCTCTACATGAGCGGCACCTACGAGAACCCCAATGCCGAGTATGCTCGCAAGGCAGTGGAATATGCAAGCAAGGTCATCAACTCAGGCGAGTATTCCCTCCGCTCGCGCGAGAGCCTGATGGAATACATCAAACCCGCTCCCGATGCAAACCCCGAGGCCATCTTCGCTGTAAAGCGCATCGCTTCAGAGTATTCCGGCTATGATCACTACTACGGTGTGGGCGGTATGTATGCCAACATCGGCGGTATGGGCTGGGGCGAAATGTTTGCCTCGCAGAAGTATCTCGACCTCCTCGACGAGACCGGCCGCAACGACTGGCGCACCGAGACTTTCTCCGATGCCCGCGCTGCATACATCGAACCCACTTATCAGAACCGTGAGGTTGCCCGCTTCACCTTCACAGCCGACAATGGCGACGTGAACTACGCTCAGCTCTCGATCACCCGCAACGGTGTAGGCAACATCACCGCAACTGAGGGCGACGACACCTACCAGCTCACCCCCGTAGATGTTGAACAGGAGATCTACACCATCAACTACAAGGGTCAGACCTGCAAGGCTTACATCGACAACTTCATCACCCTCAACCGCGCCAATCCGCAGTTCTATATCAACAAGCAGAGCCGCGAGACCGAAGACAGCCACCTCTTCTCGCCCATGATCTCGCGTCTTGGTGAGGTTTACCTCAACCGTGCCGAGGCTTACGCCAAACTTGGTGACTACTCCAACGCTCTTGCCGACCTCAACACCATCCGCAACCGCGCCATCATCAACGGCGGCTACGACTCACTCGACGCTTCAAACGCTGCCGAGCGCATCGAAAAGGAGCGCACTCTCGAACTTGCCTTCGAGGCTGAGCGCAGCTACGACGTGTTCCGCAACGGCGGCACACTCACCCGTCACTATCCCGGCGCTCACACCCAGAGCATCGAGGTCAAGGCTACCGACTATCGCGTTGTCTACTACATTCCTCAGAATGCTATCAACGCATATCCCGGTCAGATCACCCAGAACCCCACCAGCGATGCTGAGGTGATCCTCTGATCCTGATAAAATTACAATCGCAGATAGAGCGGGCCGGATCCACAGCGATCCGGCCCGCTTGATTTTGCCCGTAGACATTCATGGTTCAACAATAATTACCCTGCATCTGTTATCTTTACAAATGCAAGCCGAAAACACCACGCATATTATTGACAAAACCGACTCTGCGGCAGAATCACCCCGCAGGGAGGCCATATTTATTGCCGTCTGCTTCCTGACCGGACTGATGGCCGGCACGGGTGCATTTCTACTCAAACGCTTCACAGCCATCATCTCTCGGATTGCAACCGACGGCCTCGGCCCCGACGCAATTCCCTGGCGCTTCCTGTGGCTGCCTGTGGTTGGCTTTGTACTCGCTGCCCTGTTTCAGCGCTATGTGGTCCGCCAGCAGCTCGACCACGGTACCAAGCGAATCAACGACGCCTTGCTGGCGCGCAACTATTCGCTGCCCTGGTCTACAATGTTTTCCCCCATTATAGGCGCGTCACTCACCCTCGGTTTCGGAGGTTCGGCCGGATCGGAGGGCCCAATAGCGTATGCCTCCGCAGCGATGGGAAGCAATCTTGGCCGTTGGTTCAGGCTCACACCAGCGCAGCTCACAGCCTTGGTGGCGATCGGAGGTGGAGCCGGCATCGCCGGAATCTTCAAAGCTCCGGTAGGAGGATTCTTTTTTGCGGTTGAAGTGCTTCTGATAAGCCTCTCTACAGTAAGCCTGATCGGGCTGGCCACGGCCTGCATCACCTCCGGCATGACTGCATATACATTAAGTGGCTTCACGCCCGATGTAGTGTTCCGTCACATACCCGATTTCGATCCACACCTCCTTGTGTGGGCTCTGCCGCTCGGCCTCGTCTGCGGTCTTTACTCCGTCTACTACACTTTTTTGATCAGGAAGATCTACACCGCATCGAGAAATGTGACCCACCCCGTAGCCAAGTGGATCGCATCCGGCGTGCTGATCGGCCTGATGATCTTCACCCTCCCCTCTCTATATGGCGAGGGATATCAGGTAATCGCTAAGATTCTGGATGGCAACGGCATCGATGCCCTCACTTTCGGAAGCATCCTCGGCCATATAGGCGGGATGACTCCGTTGGTCACCCTGCTGCTTCTCACCGCAGCGGCCGGCCTGCTCAAATCTCCTGCGTCAGCAATCACCAACGACGGCGGAGGTGTTGCCGGCAATTTCGCTCCGACAATTTTTGCGGGAGCTATCGTAGGCTTTTTCTTCGCCGCAATAGCAACTATGGTGCTGGGGATGGATGTGTCGCTTGCGGCGCTCGTCTTCATGGCTATGGGCGGAGTGATGGCCGGAGCGGTGAGGGCTCCAATCATGGCCATGTTTATCGTGGTGGAGATGACCGGAGCCTATGCCCTCTTCCTGCCTCTCATCCTCACCTCGGCCATATCGTTTGGAGTCGTCAGACTGTGTGCCCTCAGATCCGCGCACACCGCCCGATAAGGGCAGCGTCGAGGATAGTGAGCGCGGCCATGGCCTCGACGACGGGCACCGCGCGTGCAACGACACACGGATCGTGCCTGCCCCGGGCCTTCAGCACAGTCGCTTCTCCCTTGTCTGTGATGGTCTCGACCTCGCGCAGCAATGTGGCAACAGGTTTGAAGGCAACCCGGAAATAAATATCCGCTCCGTTGCTTATTCCGCCCTGAATGCCGCCCGAATGATTGGATCTGAACCCTATTGCTCCCGTTTCGGAGTCAATGTCAAACAGATCTATCGCCTCGCTGCCTCTCATTGCCGTACCGGCAAAACCCATACCGTATTCAAATCCTTTGGCAGCATTGATGCCGAGCATGGCGGCTCCGAGCATGGCATGAAGTTTGCCGAACACCGGATCGCCGAGACCGGCCGGGCATCCCTTTATGACACATTCCACTACCCCGCCAATCGTGTCGCCCTGAGCCTTGACCTCTTTAATCAGATCAATCATGCGCGAAGCCGTAGCCGGGTCGGGACACCGCACGATGTTGCTCTCGATCAGCGACGGATCGTATGCCTCATACGGCTCGGTCAGCGAGATATCACCAACGCTCCGTGTGAAAGCATAGATCGTGATCCCCATTCGCTCCAGAGCCTGCGCGGCTATCGCACCGGCCGCCACACGGGCCACTGTCTCACGGGCACTCGACCGCCCTCCCCCGCGATGGTCACGCCTTCCATATTTGACCGTATAGGCATAATCGGCGTGGCTCGGGCGGAACGTGTGGGCCATGTTATCGTAGTCGGACGAATGATGATCGGCGTTTCGCACCTCGAAAGCGATCGGCGTGCCGGTGGTGACACCGTCCATCATACCCGACAGAAATTCGACCCTGTCGGCTTCGGAGCGTCCCGTAGTTATGACGCTCTGTCCGGGACGGCGACGGTCAAGAGCCGCCTGGACGGCAGCCGTGTCAATCGTCACACCGGCGGGCATGCCGTCAAGGATGCCTCCTACAGCCGGGCCGTGGCTCTCGCCGTATGTTGTCAGTCTCAATAGGGTGCCAAACGTATTACTCATCTTCTGGGTCTGTTGAAATATCCTGGAACACGGCACGCGACACCTCGGCCAGACGCTCAGGCGAGAGCTCGACCTGCAAGCCGCGGATACCCGCACTCACAAATATGGTTTCAAAATTCAGGGCGGAGCTGTCGATGAAAGTTGGGAAATGCTTCTTCATCCCTATGGGCGAACATCCTCCCCTGATATATCCCGTCAGAGGCAGGAGATCCTTCATCGCTATCAGCTCGGCCTTCTTGTCGCCGGCAGCGCGCGCAGCCTTTTTCAGATCAACCTCGCGGTTGCCCGGAACGACGCACACGAAATGTCCCGTCCGCTCCCCTTTCATCACAATAGTCTTGAACACCCTGCGGATATCCTCGCCAAGCTCCGCGGCCACATGGTCGGCAGCGAGATTGTCTGGATCGACATTGTAGGGAATCAGCCGGTAGGCCACGCCGGCCTTGTCGAGCAGGCGCGCCGCATTTGTCTTATTGATTTTCTGCTGGCTCATAACAGCCGCAAAGTTACACTTTTATTTTCGGTCTACCACCCCCCGGGGGCAATAATCCCGACAAGAAGCCGTTATGACTAACGATGAAACATCACCACCAACACGCAATTCCCGCTATCACGAAACGACTCCTTACTGCCGTTCTGATAGCTCTGTCGGTCATATCGGCCCAGGCCCGTCGGCCAAACGACAAGGTCCTCAACCGCCCGTATGCCGACAACCGTGCGTGGCATCTTGGCTTCGGAGTCGGTTTCCAGACCCTTGATCTGGGTTTCACCCACAACGGCTTCACCACACCCGACGGCGAGACATGGTTTATGGAGCAGCCGTCATTCTCGCCCGGATTCAACGTCAACGCGCTGATCGACTTCCGCCTCTCCGACTATCTCAACGTGCGCCTCTCGCCGGGCATGTATTTCGGCAACCGTGAGATCAAGATGGTCGACACTACCCTTGGAGGAGAGGCGAGCCAGAACATCAAGTCGACATTCGTGTCGATTCCGGTCGACCTGCGTTTTTCGGCTATTCGCTACGGCAACGTCAAGCCCTATCTCACCGGTGGAGTGATGGCCGTGGCCGATGTGGCAAAGAAGCGCGACGACTATCTGCGCCTCAAGACTTTTGACACCTACCTCACCATCGGCTTCGGTTGCGACTTCTATCTGCCTTACTTCAAGCTGAGTCCCGAACTGAAGTTCTGCTTCGGCCTCGGCGACATTCTCCAGCACGACCGCCCCGACCTCTTCGAGAATCCGGCTGCGATGAAGTTTACCGAATCGCTCGCCAAGGCGAGCTCCTCGATGGTGGTCCTCACCTTTTATTTTGAATGACGATGCTGCCACAGGTCATCAACCGGCTCCTGTCCACCCTTGCCGGCAAATCAATATTTATGACGGCGGCAATCATGATGTTAAGCGCCCTCATGGCCAAGGCTCAATATGCCGAGCCGCTCATGAGCCAGTATTACGAGCTGGGTGCGTTCTACAATCCCGGAGCCATAGGCAGGTCTGATCTCATCAATATCCGGGCCGGAGGGCGGCTTCAATGGGTAGGCATCGACAATGCTCCCGTTTCGTTTGTAGGCGCGGCAGATATGCCTTTCAAGTTAGGCTCCAGGAGGCTTGCCACAGGCGTGGCCATTCAGCACGAGAGCTACGGACTCTACCGCAACATGACCCTCGGAGCCATGATTGGCTACAAGCTGAAATTTCTTGGAGGTACACTGACGCCCGGCCTCAGGATCGGAATCCTCAACCAGAGCTTCCGCGGATCGGAAGTCTATATCCCTGACGACGACAACTTCCACTCCCCTACCGACGACGGAATCCCGACAACCGACGTCGGCGGCAATGCGCTCGACTTAGGCCTTGGAGTAGGCTATGACCGCAAGGGTTTCTCGGCCGGGCTGAGTCTGCTCCACGCCAACAGTCCGAGCGTGAGATTTTCAACCGACGGATCATCGGGACTGTCGCGTGCAGGCGACGACGGTCTGCCCCCGTCTGCCGGCGAAGTTAAAAATTACGAATTTCCGGTCAGTCGCACCCTTTATTTTACCGCAGCAGGCAATATACCGATCAAAAACACGTTGTTTGAAGTGTTACCATCGACAATGATTGTGTCGGATTTCAGCGAAGTGACCGGTATCGTCACCGCCCGTTTGCGCTACAACAAGCGGATCAGCGCCGGACTCGGCTACCGCTACCGCGAGGGAGTTGTCCTGAGTCTCGGGCTTGAGATCAAGCACTTCTATCTGGGCTACACCTACGAGTACCCGCTCTCAGCCATAAACACCGCATCCTCAGGGAGCCACGAGCTGCTGGCCGGCTATTCGCTGAAGCTCGATCTATCAGACAAGAACAAACACAAGCACAAGAGCATACGCATCCTATAAGAACTATCAAATATAATATATGACACATCGCCCCTCTCTATATCTACTCGCCATGACCGCGGTCATAGCCATCTTTGCCGCATCCTGCGCAGGAGGCCGCGCATCGTCGGGCGGCGAAGTGACCGGTATCGGAGCATCGTCATGGACCGAGCCAACCCCCTACGGAATGGTTCTCGTAGACCGTGGCTCCATCAAGGCCGGCCCTCAGGAAGCCGACTCTCTGTGGGGTCTGCTCCCCGATGCACGCGGAGTATCGGTCGACGCCTTCTGGATGGACGAGACCGAGATCACCAACGCCAAGTACAAGCAGTTTGTGTTCTGGGTGCGCGATTCGATCATCCGCGAGCGCCTGGCCGATCCGGCCTACGGTGGCAATGAGGAATTCAAGATCGAGGAGGATCGCGAAGGAAATCCTGTCACCCCTCATCTCAACTGGAACAAGGCCATTCCCTGGCGCAATCCCAACGAGGACGAGCAGCGCGCCATCGAGAGCCTCTACCGCACCAATCCCATCACCGGAGTGCGCGAGCTCGATCCCTCGCAGCTCAACTACCGCTATGAGGTCTACAATCACACCGAGGCGGCACGCCGCCGCAACAGACTCGATCCGCGTCGCCGCGAGTATAACACCGACAAGCCTGTCCCGACCGATGTGCCCGTGATATCCAAAGACACCGCATATATCAACGACGACGGCGAGATAATCCGCGAGACCATCTCACGCGGCCTGACCGGCGACTACGATTTCCTCAACACCTATATCGTCAATGTCTATCCCGACACCACGGCGTGGATCAACGACTTCGAGAATGCCTACAACGAGCCCTACGTCAGGATGTATTTCTCTCATGGCGGATATAACGAATATCCGGTTGTCGGGGTGAGCTGGGAGCAGGCCAATGCATTCGCCAACTGGCGCACCGACTTCCTCAAGCGCTCCATCGGTCGCGACGGTGTCTACATCGAACCCTACCGCCTCCCCACCGAGGCCGAATGGGAATATGCAGCCCGTGCCGGTGTGTCGGAAAACAAGTATCCCTGGGAGGGCGATCTGCCCATGACCGAAGACAAGGGGTGCTTCTATGCCAACTTCAAGCCTCAGGAAGGCAACTATGTGCAGGACGGCCATATCATCACCTCGCGTGTAGGCACCTACGCGCCCAATGACTTCGGTCTCTACGATATGGCCGGCAACGTGAGCGAATGGACCTCGACCGCCTTCACCGAGAGCGTGAGCAAACTCAGCGGCGACCTCAACCCCCAGTATCGATACGACGCTGCCGTTGAGGATCCCTACAAGATGAAGCGCAAGATTGTGCGCGGCGGCTCATGGAAAGACGTAGCCCACAATGTGCGCTCCGACCTCCGCATGTGGGAATATCAGAACGAACAACGCTCCTATATCGGATTCCGCTGCGTGCGCACCCAGATAGGATTTGCCAAGGGCAATAAAAAAGGTAAGTAAATGAAGAAGATCCGCAAATACAAGAACGTCATCGAGCGCTTCCTCTCGGGCGAGAGCGGCCAGAGATTTTTTAATTTCGCATATTCGATAGGTGCGGCCATCGTGATATGGGGCGCACTGTTCAAGATCCTTCATCTGCCCGGAGGCAACACCCTGCTGTGTATCGGCATGGGCACTGAGGTGCTCATGTTCATCCTCACGGCCTTTGACCGCCCGTCGCGCGACTATCACTGGGAAGAGGTCTTTCCGGTGCTGGCATCCCGCAACCCCGAAGACCGGCCTGACTTTGCCGAGGGCAGCATCGGGGGCAACATTGCCGGTGGAGGCACAGTCATCATCAACGGCTCGGCACCCTCGGCTGCCGCTGCCGGGGAGCAGGCCGCTGCCGCCCGCGGATCCTACAGTTCAAAAATCGAAATGCCCGTCCTTACCGGCGATCCCACGGTAGATGTGTCGGCCGTGACCGGCAACTATGTCGACCGTATGAACGCAATAGCCGAACAGATGTCGCGCCTTCAGGAATCGACCGAAGCCCTCAATGCGGCTTCCGAAACCCTTCTTACCGCCTACCGCGCCATTACCGAAAACTCCGACTCGGTAGGCGCATCATCTTCGGGCTATGTCGAGCAGATGCAGGCCCTCAACCGCAATATCCAGGGCCTGAACACCATCTATGAGATCCAGCTCAAGAGCGTGAGCTCGCAGCTCGACGCGATCGACCGCGTCAACCGCGGCATCAAGGATATACGCGATATGTATGAGCGCTCGGCAAGCCAGAGCAGCCGCTATGCCGAGGAGACCGAGAAGATGACGCGCCAGATGCAGCAGCTCAACCATCTCTATGAGCGAATGATCAAGGCCATGACCGTCAATATGTATAACCCCGGCTTAGCCATGCCTCCTGCCGAGACTCCCGACAAGCCGCAGGACTGACTATAAACAACACCCCTTTTCACCGTGGCACAATCATCAGGAAAACTGTCGCCCCGTCAGAAGATGATAAACCTTATGTATATCGTCCTGACCGCAATGCTGGCGCTCAATGTGTCAAGCGATGTCCTCAACGGCTTCACTCAGGTCGAGGACGGACTGTCGCGCACCAACGCTACGGTGGCACAGCGCAACGACGCCATCCTCGCACGCCTCACCGAATTTGCCGATCAGAATCCCGAAAAGGGTCTGCCATGGCTCAGTAAGGCACGTGAAGTAGCCGAGGCGACAAATGTCATGATAGCGACCGTCGATTCTCTGAAGCTGTCGATTGTGAAGGAGGCCGATGGCGACGATGCCGATATAGCCGATATCCGCAACCGCGACGATCTTGAGGCCGCATCGGTGATAATGCTCAATCCGGCCTCGCTCAGGGGCGCGCAGCTTCGCTCCGAGGTCGACTCTTACCGCGATTTCATCGAATCGTTCATAAGCGACTCGACCAAGCGGGCCACCGTCAGCGCCGCCCTCTCCACCCTTCCGGTCACCGACCGTACCCTCGGTATAGAGCGCCTGTGGGAGGAGGCCAAATTCGAGAACCAACCGGTTGTGGCAGCCGTCACGCTTCTCACCAAGCTCCAGAACGACATCCGCTTTGCCGAGGGTGAAGCCCTCACCTCTCTGCTGTCGAATGTCGACGCCGGCGATGTGCGCGTCAATGAGCTCAATGCTTTTGTCATTCCAGACAGTCGCCTTGTGATGCGTGGAGAGAAATATTCGGCCAACATTGTGCTGGCAGCCGTAGACACCACCTCGCGGCCCGTCATCACCATCGGCGGACGCGAGCTGCCTGCCTCCTCGGCCGGCCGCTACGAGTTTATCGCCGGACAGACCGGATCGTTTGACTACAGCGGCACCCTTGAAGTGACTCATGGCGACGGCACCGTATCCACACATCCCTTCTCGTCGACCTACGTCGTGATGGAGCCCTCGGCCACCGTCAGCGCCACGATGATGAACGTGCTCTATGCCGGTATCGACAATCCGATAAGCATATCCGTGCCCGGCGTTCCATCGTCGGGAGTGACAGCCACCATGACCAACGGGTCGCTCACCCGCACCGCAAATGGCTGGTCGGCCCGACCGGCCAACGTAGGTCAGGATGCGGTGATCAACGTGTCGGCCACCCTCTCCGGAGGCTCACCGCAGACAGTTGCGTCGACCACCTTCAAGGTGCGCCGTCTCCCCGACCCGACTGCCTATATTGCCATCGGCGACGAACGGTTTCGCGGAGGCCGTATGCTACCGAAGACCCAGCTCCTGACAGCCAAAGGACTCGGGGCCGCAATCGACGACGGTATGCTTGACATTGACTTCCGCGTGGTCAGCTTCGAGACCATCTTCTACGACTCGATGGGCAATGTGATACCTGAGCTTTCGGACGGAGCCAATTTCTCCAGACGCCAGCTCGATCAGTTCCGACGCCTGAGCCGCGGCAAGCGATTCTTCATATCACGCATCAAGGCCGTAGGGCCTGATGGCGCCGAACGTACTCTACCCTCCGCCCTTGAAGTCATAGTGGGTTGACCGCCAGATAGTTTTTTTCGACCTTATCCAAGAGACCAATATATAAATGAAAAGATTTTCACGATTTCTCGCCGTATGTGGGGCAGCCATGGCAATACTGACATTCTTAGCGCCCGACGCTTGTGCCCAGACCGATGGCAACCGCTCGTCGTCATCGTCAAGCGCCATCGTGCGCCGTCGCGCCGATGACAAGGATAAGTCGGCCACCCGCGGCGATGCCGTCACCGACCGTATGCAGCAGAAATTTGACTCGTCGACCGGAGTGAGCGATGCCGACAAGGCCTGGATGCGGGTCATCTACCGCCAGCTTGATCTCGACCGGGCCGAGAATGCACCGCTGTATTATCCGGTGGACATTGTCGATGGCGAGGAAAATCTCTTCCGTATAATGATGCGCCTACTCATGGAAGACCGTATTCCGGCCTATGAGTATCTCGATGGCCGCGAAGTGTTTGACAGTAAATATCGTGTCTCGGTCAGGGATCTTCTCGAGAAGTGTTACATCCCCTATTCCGAGGCCAAGGGATCGACGGAAAAGAGCCCGAAGTTCATTGCCGACGAGGCCGACATACCTTCGGCCGAAGTGCTTCGCTACTATGTCATCGAGCAGTGGGAGTTTGACCGCCGCAACAATCAGCTCCATAACAACATCATCGCGATATGTCCGGTGCTGATGAGGACGGGCGAATACACCTCCGAGCCTGAGCCTATGCCTCTCTTCTGGGTGAAATACAGCGATCTGCGCCCACATCTCCTTACCCGCTCCATATTTATGAGCGACAACAACAATCTGCCGTCGGGCAACTACGACGACTTCTTCACCCTCAACCGCTACGAAGGCGAGATCTACAAGACACGCAATCTGCGCAATCTCACTATGGCCCAGCTTTATCCTGATCCGGAAGCGCGCAAGGCAGCCCAGGACTCCATTCAGGCGGTGCTCGACAATTTTGACAAGAAGCTGTGGGTGCCGTCGCTCGACGAGCTTGCCGCTAACCATGACAGTCAGGATCAGGCTGCTGACTCGACCGCTGTGGCTAAATCAGATCAGGCCCGACCGTCGCGATCGCGTTCGGCACGCGCAGCATCAAAAAAGAGTGCTACCAAGGCAAAAAAGCCTAAGAAAGAGGCCAAGCCTAAATCCTCGGCCTCATCCTCGGCCACAAGAAGCGTCCGCAACCGGCGCAAATGAACATAGAGTCAACCCTTGCTGTTTAACCGGCATATCAGAAACCCAAGCACCATGGCTACACAGTCTTCAAATATGGCAGGGCAACAGTTCTCGCTCCGGGTTGCCCGCATCGACGAACTCCCCTCCGTATCCAAATTCCACCGATGGAGCATCCTTCGCTTCAAGGGTGAACCCGTCGGAGTGACTATCTCAACCGACTTCAGTCTTGATCCAACCTCGCCCAACCAGCTCAGGCTGCGTTTGACAGCCCACTACCACACAGTGCGCAGCCTGATCATCAGGCCACTCCTCGACTATGGCATCGAGGTGGTCTATGAAGTGAGCGATCTCGACAAAATGGCCTCGGAGGGCGAAGGAGAGTTGCTGCTCCCCACCGGACTGGCCTCGCTCGCACTCAGTGTGGGCATCGGAGCCATGCGCGGCATGATAGCTCTCGGTGTCCGCAACACCTTCCTCTCCCATTATCCCCTGCCGGTGTTCAGGATCTCGGACATAGTAAACTCCATTGCCGATCCTGACGGCGAGACAGCCGGCACCGGCAAACTGGCCACGATCCGCCTGTCGTCCGTATGAGTTTTTGAGCCGGTTCTGACGACCGGATTTGGCGGAATAGTCATTTATTCTCTCTTTATTGGCCCAGCCGGTAAAGAGAGAATACTTTTTTTCAAAAGTATATGTCAGAAGATTGAAAACTTTATTGTATCTTTGCGATGTATGCGCGGGGAGCGGCTACCGAAGGCCGCTTGTCTGCGCCCAAGTGAGTCGATATACCAATCACACTACACCATATCATGGCAGAAAAAAAAGAACGTTTGTTTGACCAGTTCCCCCCTGTTTCCACGGCCGAATGGAAGGCCAAGGTCGAGGCAGACCTCAAGGGAGCTCCTTTTGACAAAAAACTGGTGTGGCGCACCAACGAAGGCTTTAACGTACAGCCTATGTATCGCGCCGAGGACATAGCCGATTTCAAATCGCTTGACTCCAAGCCCGGAGAATTTCCCTTCCTCCGCGGCACCCGTGACAACAACGACTGGCTCACCCGTCAGGAAATCATCGCCGACTCCCCCGCCGAAGCAAATGAGAAAGCCCGCGAGGTGCTCACCAAGGGCGTCAATTCCCTCGGATTTAAAGTTGCCGAGCCGTCGAAAGAAACCGTTGCCACCCTGCTCGAAGGCATCGACACCGCAGCCGTAGAGATCAACTTCAGCTGCTGCCCCAAGAGCGCCCTCGCCCTCACCGAGGCTCTCGTTGAATATCTCGTGGAGAAAGGCACCGCCGACAAATTCAACGGCTCTGTCGACTTCAACCCCTACCGCCGCGAGCTCAAGCATGGCGAGCCCTTCCCGGGCGATATCGTAGCCATGGCCAAGGAGCTTATCGCAGCCGCCGCTCCCGTTGCCGGCCTCAAGGTGCTTGCCGTTGACTCGGTAATGCTCTCAAACGCCGGTTCGTTCATCTATCAGGAGCTCGGCTATGCTCTGGCATGGGGCGCCCAGTGGCTCACATCACTCACTGATGCCGGCCTGAGCGTTGACGAAGTTGCCAAGCGCATCAAATTCAATATGGGCATCTCCTCCAACTTCTTCATGGAGCTTGCCAAATTCCGCGCCGGCCGTATGCTCTGGGCCGAGATCGTGAAGCTCTACGGACCTGAATGTCTCTGCGCAGCCAAGATGGCCGTTCACGCATCCACTTCGCGCTTCAACCAGACCATCTACGATGCCCATGTCAATCTGCTCCGTTCGCAGACCGAGAGCATGAGTGCCGCTCTGGCAGGTGTCGATTCAATCACCGTCGTTCCCTTCGACACCCCCTACAAGCGTCCCGACGACTTCTCCGAGCGCATCGCCCGCAACCAGCAGTTCCTCCTCAAAGAGGAGAGCCACCTCGACAAGGTTGTCGATCCCGCCGGCGGCAGCTACTATATAGAGACTCTCACCATGGCCATCTCCCGCGAGGCATGGAAACTCTTCCTCGATGTCGAGGATAAGGGTGGTTTCGCTGCCTGTCTGGCCGACAACACCATCCAGGCCGCCATCCGCGAGTCATCGGCAAAGCGCCACACCGACGTTGCACGCCGCAAGGAGATCCTTCTTGGCACCAACCAGTATCCCAACATCAACGAGACCGCATCGCAGAAGATCGAGGAGATAGGCTGCGCCAATTCTTGCGGATGCCATCACCACGCCGGCGAGGAGGGCGAGAACAAGGGTCTCCCCACCACCCGCGCAGCATCCGATTTCGAGGCTCTGCGTCTTGCCACCGAGGCTTCGCCCAAGCGTCCGAAAGTGTTCATGCTCACCATCGGCAACCTCGCCATGCGTCTGGCCCGTGCTCAGTTCTCGACCAACTTCTTCGGTTGCGCCGGATATGAGATCATCGACAACCTTGGCTTCGAGACAGTACAGCAGGGCGTCGATGCCGCCATAGAGAAGGGTGCAGACGTTGTTGTGCTCTGCTCGTCCGACGACGAATACGCAACCCTCGCCCCCGAGGCATTCAAATATCTCGACGGTCGCGCTGAATTTGTAGTTGCCGGCGCCCCCGCCTGCACTGAAGAGCTTCAGGCCCAGGGCATAAAGGACTTCATCCACGTTCGTGTAAACGTTCTGGACACACTCCGCGACTTCAACGCCCGTCTGCTCGCAAAATAATCCCCACCCATAATATCACATTTACTGATGAAACCCGATTTCAAGACAATAGATATTTCCAGCGACCCCTTCGTAGCAGCTGCTGCTCCGACGGCCGCTCCGGCTCAGGGTGAGGATTGGCTCACCCCCGAGCTCATACCCGTAAAGCCCGTCTACACCAAGGAGGATCTGGAAGGCATGGAACACCTCAACTACGTTTCCGGTATTCCTCCCTTCCTGCGTGGCCCGTACAGCGCCATGTATCCCCTCCGTCCCTGGACCATCCGCCAGTATGCCGGCTTCTCTACAGCTGCCGAGAGTAACGCGTTCTACCGCCGCAACCTCGCTTCGGGTCAGAAAGGCCTTTCAGTGGCATTTGACCTGGCCACACACCGCGGCTACGATGCTGACCATGAGCGCGTGGTAGGCGACGTCGGTAAGGCAGGTGTGTCTATCTGCTCGCTCGACGACATGAAGGTGCTCTTCGACGGCATACCCCTCAACAAGATGTCTGTGTCCATGACCATGAACGGCGCTGTGCTCCCCGTGCTCGCCTTCTACATCAACGCCGGACTCGAACAGGGCGCCAAGCTCGAGGAGATGGCCGGAACCATCCAGAACGACATCCTCAAGGAGTTCATGGTGCGCAACACCTATATATATCCCCCGGAATTCTCGATGCGCATCATCGCCGACATATTCGAGTACACCTCTCAGAATATGCCCAAGTTCAACTCCATCTCGATCTCAGGCTATCACATGCAGGAGGCAGGCGCAACCTGCGATATCGAGCTCGCCTACACCCTTGCCGACGGTCTCGAATATCTCCGCGCCGGTGTCAACGCCGGTATGGATATCGACGCTTTCGCTCCCCGTCTGTCGTTCTTCTGGGCTATCGGCATGAACTTCTTCATGGAGATCGCCAAGATGCGCGCAGCCCGTATGCTCTGGGCCAAGATCGTCAAGCAGTTCAATCCCAAGAACCCCAAATCGCTTGCACTCCGCACCCACTCACAGACTTCAGGCTGGAGCCTTACCGAGCAGGATCCTTTCAACAACGTAGGCCGTACATGTATCGAGGCTATGGGCGCCGCTCTCGGCCACA
>CAYWWE010000047.1:0-16759 GCA_964461785.1 uncultured Bacteroides sp. | reverse complement strand
ATCTTTGAGGAAACCAATCTGGCCAACGACCACAACCTCCTGCTGATGTCGCTCATGGCAGAGGTAGCCCGTCGTCATCATTTCCGTGTGCTGCTCCACGAGAAGCCTTTTGCCGGAATCAACGGCTCGGGCAAGCATAACAACTGGAGCCTCGGCACCGATACCGGCACACTCCTTTTCGCCCCCGGCAAGACCAAGAAAGACAATCTCCAGTTCATCACCTTCACGGTCAATGTGATGGCTGCTGTCCATCGCCACAACGCCCTGCTGAAGGCTTCGATCATGAGCGCCACCAACTCTCACCGTCTCGGCGCCAACGAAGCACCTCCGGCCATTATCTCCATCTTCACCGGCACTCAGCTTGCCCAGATCCTCGACCATATAGCAAACTCGACCAACGATGAGCTTGCCGATCTTTCGGATAAGGAGGAGATCAATGTGGGTGTGAGCCAGATCCCCGAGATCATACTTGATGCAACTGACCGCAACCGCACATCGCCGTTTGCTTTCACGGGCAATCGCTTTGAGTTCCGCGCCGTGGGGTCGAGCGCCAACTGCGCATCGGCCATGATAGCCCTCAATGCCGCTGTAGCCGAACAGCTTACCGACTTCAAGCGTAAGGTCGACGATCGCATCTCTTCCGGATCAAACCTGCGTCATGCTCTGCTCGAGGAGATCAGGGCTCTCATTATCCAGTCGGCGCCCATCCATTTCGACGGCAACGGCTACTCCGATGAATGGAAAGAGGAGGCCGCACGCCGCGGACTCGATTGCGAGACTTCGGTGCCTCTGATTTTCGATGCCTATCTGCAGCCTGCTTCTGTAGAGATGTTTAAGACTACAGGTGTGTTCAACGAGGTTGAGCTTCAGGCACGCAACGAGGTGAAGTGGGAGATGTATACTAAGAAGATCCAGATCGAGGCCAGGGTGCTGGGCGATCTGGCCATCAACCATATCATCCCGGTGGCCACCCGCTATCAGTCCATTCTTCTCGACAACGTCTTCAAGATCCGCAGCCTGTTTGCAGCAGAGAAAGCAGATGAGATGGCAGCCGCCGATATGCAGACCATCGAGCGCATGGCCGAGCACATGAAGATCATCAAGGATGCGACAGCCGAGATGGTGCGTGCCCGCAAGATCGCCAACAGGATCGAGAGCGAGAGGGAGAAGGCTATCGCATATCATGACACTGTAGTTCCACACATGGACACGATACGTTATCACATCGATAAGCTCGAGCTTATGGTTGATAACGAGATGTGGCCGCTTCCAAAGTACCGCGAGCTCCTGTTTATCCGCTGATCATCGGTGATGGAACAGATAAAGCATGAATGTGGAGTGGCATTGATCCGTCTCCGCAAGCCTCTGGAATATTATCGGGAGAAATACGGCACTTATGCCTGGGGTCTCTCCAAGCTCTATCTCATGATGGAGAAACAGCACAACCGCGGGCAGGAAGCTGCCGGAGTGGGTGTTGTGAAGCTCGCCGCGCCTCCCGGAAGGGAATATATCTTCAGGGAGCGCGCTATGGGCTCGGGAGCCATAAGCGAGATCTTCGGATCCATTATGCCGAAGCTCGATGCCTGCGGGCTGGCAACGATGAGTCCGGAGGAGGCCGATATGTATGCACCGTTTATCGGTCAGATCTACATGGGTCATCTGCGTTATTCCACAACGGGCAAGAGCGGCATAGAGTATGTGCATCCTTTCCTGAGGCGCAACAACTGGCCGTCGCGCAACTTGCTTCTCTGCGGTAATTTCAACATGACCAATGTCGAGCAGATCTTTGAGGCTATCGTGGCCAAGGGGCAGCATCCGCGCATCTATTCCGACACTGTCATGCTGCTTGAGCAACTTGGCTATGCGCTTGATTCGGAAAATCAGCGTCTTTACCGCAAATACCGCTACGCGATGCCCGAGCCGGCGCTGACACATTGCATAGAGAAGCGCCTCGATCTGGGCCGTGTGTTGCGCGACTCCTCTCCGCTCTGGGACGGAGGATATGTGATCTGCGGAGCAACGGGGTCGGGCGATATGTTTGCCCTCCGCGATCCTCACGGTATTCGTCCGGCATTCTATTATATCGACGATGAGGTGATTGCCGTGGCATCGGAGCGTCCTGTGATTCAGACGGTGCTCAATGTGCCCCGTAGGTCGGTTGAGGAGCTACAGCCCGGCTCGGCACTGATTGTCGAACCTGATGCTTCCTGGCGTGTGGAGCAGATCTTGCCTGCCGGCGAAAACACCCGCTGCTCATTCGAGCGGATTTATTTCTCGCGCGGATCCGACGCAGATATCTACCGCGAGAGGAAAGATCTCGGTCGCCATCTCGTGCCTGACATCTACCAAGCCATCGGACGCGATCTCGACCACGCCGTGTTTTCTTTCATTCCCAACACGGCCGAGGTTGCTTTCATCGGAATGTGCGAGGGTCTGGAAGATATTCTTTCACAGCAGAAGGCTGTGGAGATATCAAGATTGTCAGAATCCGGCCCACTCGATACTGTAGAGTTAGGCAAGATTCTCTCCCGGCGCCTCCGTATAGAGAAGATTGCGATCAAGGATATCAAGCTACGCACCTTTATCTCGGAGGGATCCACCCGCGACGATCTTGCCGCTCATGTATATGACGTGACCTACGGATGTGTGAAAAACGGCGAGGACACGCTTGTTGTTATCGACGACTCCATTGTACGAGGCACTACCCTCCGGCGCTCGATCCTGAGTATTCTCGACCGTCTGCATCCCAGAAAGATCGTGGTGGTGTCGTCTGCACCGCAAGTGCGTTATCCAGATTGCTACGGAATCGACATGAGCCGTATGGGCGAGTTTATCGCTTTCAAGGCTGCGGTTGCCCTACTGCATGAACGCAACATGGAGACTGTCCTCGAGGAGACATATCAGAAGTGCCTGAGGTCGCTGGAACCGGGGGGCGACGGCTCTGAGGTGAACCATGTCAAGGCGGTATATAAACCATTCGAGCCGGAGGAGATCTCAGCCAAAATTGCAGAGATGCTCACTCCGGCCGATATGAATGCCGATGTTGAGATTATCTTCCAGAGCCTTGAGGGATTGCACGAGGCTGTGCCCGGCTCTCCCGGCGACTGGTATTTCTCGGGCGATTATCCCACGCCCGGAGGAATGAGGCTGGTCAATAGAGCGTTTATCAACTATTACGAAGGCAATATCGACAAACGCTGACAGCCATAACGGACTGATTATCTATCTCGGCTCTCACTTCCCGATCTCATCGTTGAGAATCTGTGAAGCGTGGGCCGAGGTTTTTATCTGCTTGGGCCCGATAACGCGTGAGATGGTGCCGTCGGGCTCGATGATGAATGTGGTGCGGAAGGTGCCCATATACTTGCGGCCATACATCGACTTCTCGCCCCACACACCGAATTCCTCCACCAGCTTATGGTCGGGATCGGATATGAGAGGGAAGGGAAGATTGTTCTTGGCCCTGAATTTTATATGTGATGCGGCGGGATCAACACTTGCGCCGATCACCTGATAGCCGGCATCGAGCAGCTCGTGATAATTGTCGCGGAGATTGCAGGCCTCGGTGGTGCAGCCGGAGGTCATGTCTTTGGGATAGAAGTATAATGCGATACGCTTGCCGGGATAGTCGCTCCGACGTATCTCTTTGCCGTTTTCGTCTATCCCGAGCAGGTCGGGTGCTTTGTCGCCAATCTTTAGCATGGTTGAAAATGTAGGTTATGAGGGTGAGTAAGATTAATCACGGGAGTTGGAGATCAAACTTGTCGGCAGCTCCGAGATTGGGGAAGCGGCTCCGGGCGTGTTCGATAACCTTGCGTTCGAGAGTGGCGGTCACTATACCTGCGGAGTTGTCGCGATCTCCGATCTCGTCGCCCCAGCAGTTGAACACAAACGACAGGTCGGTGGCGTATGATCCGTATGGATCGCTGCCGAGACGGTTACATCCGACCACAAATGCCTGATTTTCGATTGCCCGGGCAATGAGAAGACTTTTCCAGGCAAACACGCGCGCCGCAGGCCAGTTGGCGGGAACAACGAGCAGATCGTAGGGAGCCTGCTCGGTCCAGCGTGTCCATACCGGGAAGCGGAGGTCGTAGCAGATGGCCATCTTCATCCGCCATCCCCTGAATTCGACTATGGGTGCTTCGGATGTCCCGGCTGAATATAGCGCCGGTTCTTCGCCGAGTACAAAGAGATGGCGCTTGTCATAGTATGACACTTCACCCGACGGATCGATCATGAAGCCCCGGTTAAAGAGCCTGTCGCCATCCTTTATTGCCATCGTTCCCCATATCGCCACATTATGATCCGCTGCGATCCCGCGCATCCGGGTCATGGAATATCCGTCAGTGGTCTCGGCATATTTCTCTACGAGCTCACGGTCGACCGTGAAGCCTGTGTTGCACATCTCGGGGAGGACCACGAGGTCGGTGTCTTCAGGCAATGAACCTATCTGATGCGATATATAGTCGAGATTGGCCCGGGCATCACCGGGGATCATATCGACCGGCACTACGGCTATGGAGAGATCTTGTGAGGGCATGGGTTGGTGAAGATCAGTCGGTTGAAAATTTGTCGGGATAGCGGCCGGTGAAGGGCCGGTAATAATCCTTTACGGCTCTCAGATCAGCCTGGATGTCATCGCCCGGAGTGAAGACATGGGTGAGCGTCACCTCTTTGCGGCTGAAATCTATGGCTCCCAGCACGATGGGAATACCGGCTCCACGCGCAATGCGGAGGAATCCGGTGTGCCAGCGGGTGGTGAGCGATCGGGTGCCTTCGGGTGTGATGGCCAGCACGAGGCGGTCTGACGTGCGGTAGCGCTCTATGAGCTGTCCGGTGAGGTCGCCGCGGCCTTTGTCGCGATAGACCGGAACGCCGCCTATCGACCTGAAGAAATATCCGAGCGGAAAGAAGAACCAGGCGCTTTTCATCAGGAAACCTGCCTTGCGCCCGATCGAGGCGTAGGCAAGTTTTCCGATGATGAAATCGAGATTGGAAGTGTGCGGCGCTACGCAGATGATACATTTCGGAAAGTCGGGCACGGTGACGGTGACTTTCCAGCCAAAGAGTCGGAGGATCAGTGATGCGAGGCGCATGACGGGAGATGTTTGAGTCGGGTTCTAAGGGAAGAATCAGGCCTTGGCTGCTGCCTTGTTGGCTTCGCGCTGACCGGCCGGCAGCAGGTGATTCATTTCTTTAACAATCTGCCCTACGGCTTCGTTGAATTCCTTGCGCAGATTGCGGAAGGCGTCGGCAAAATATTTGTCGCGGGCAACGGTATAGTCGTGTCCGTTCTCGAAATTGGAGGGTGTCTTGTCAAAGACAACAGAGCAGCGGCTGATGGCGTGGTCCTGAAGATTTGCAATCTCGATGATCACTTGCTGCATTGCTTTTATATCGAGACCTTCAACATATTCGATGGCGAAGATACATTCGGTTGCGAGTGCACCGCAGATGTCGGTGATCTCTTTCTTGATCTGACGCTTGTTTGCCATAATCCTGAGTGATTTATGTTATGATGATGTTGGTGTTGATGTTGGTTGGAGTGGGCGCCTATCTGTTCTGGTAACTGAGCAGGAAGTCGCGGAACATGACGGGCGAAGGTGGAAGTGTGGCTGCGGGACGGAAAGCCGTGTGTCCGCGTTTGTGGTCTGGGACCGGTGTGTTACGGCTTGTGGCGAGATACAGCCGCGTGGTTGCTTCGTCTTTGAGCATATCGAGTGCAAAGCGTGCCGCTCCCGAATATTTGTCCATATCCCCGTGGAGCGTCCTGACAGCTTTCTCGTCCTCTGCCGACAGCAATATCGAGCCCGAGTCGGCGCGCAGTTTATCGGGCTGGTCCTTATACATCGACATCAGACGCCAGAAATTAGGCGGTACGTTTGCGTCGCCGGCATGTCCCGGGACAATCCCTTGGTGGATATGGTTGTGGAACACGTCGGGCTGTCCGGTCCTGACCGGTATGATGCGGTGGGCCGGCAGTCCCATTCTCTTTGCTATCAGTCCTGCGGTGAGATTGCCGAGATTGCCCGAGGGGAGGGTGATGACCAGTCTGGAGAGGTCGGCTCCGCTCCTGAGCAGTTGGGCGTAGGCATAGAAGTAGTAGATAGTCTGAGGCAGAAGTCGGGCAAGATTGAATGAATTTGCAGCGAAGAGATGCATCTGCCTGCTTATGGCTGTGTCGGCAAACACGGATTTCACCATGTCGTGACATTGCGCGAATGTGCCTCTCACTTCAACAGGCACGATATTGCCCCCGAGAGAGGCAAACGACGAGAGCTGGCGCAGTCCTGTGCCGGACCGCGGGTAGAGAATAAAGACGCGTGTGCCGGGCAAGCCATAGAAGCTGCGCGCCACAGCCTCGCCGGCATCTCCCGTCGTGGCCACAACGATATTCAGCTCCGAATCCTTGCGGTTGATCCGGCGCAGGGTGTGGGCCATGAAGCGTGCGCCGAAGTCTTTGTATGATCCCGAAGGCCCGTGAAACAGTTCGAGTGCAAAAATGTCGTCGCTTTCTTTGTCAGGCACCAGAGGAGTGTCGAAGTCGATGGCATCGGCCACAATCGCTTTCAGATCGGGTGCGGGAATATCCTCGCCAAAGAGGGTGTTGATCACAACATATCCGATATCCTTGAGCGACATATCGGCCATGTTGTTGAAAAATGCTTTCGGAATGATTGGAAAGCGTTCGGGCATATAGAAGCCGCCTCCGGGCGGGAGGCCCGAAGTAATCGCTTCCATGAGGCCGACATGGTGTCGGGGATCGGCGGTCGAATGATAGAGCATGTCAGCGGATGTTGGCTATTGATATTATATCGGCGAATACTCCCGCGGCAGTGACCTCCGCTCCGGCACCGTAGCCCTTGATCTCCATTGGGAATTCGTGATATCTCTCGGTGGTGATGAGAATCACGTTGTTTGATCCTTCGAGGTAGTAGAAGGGATGGGAGGCATCCACTTCCTCAAGGCCCACGCTGAGTTTTCCGTTTTCCATCCGGGCCACGAATCTGAAGCGCTTGCCTGCCTGTTCGGCGGCTGCCCTCCGTCGCTCCATCTCTATGTCGAGGGCTCCGAGGGCTGTGTAGAACTCGTCAAGCGGTCCGTTGAAAAGCTCGTCGGGAATGAAAAGACTTGCCTCAACATCTTCCTGATCAACCTTATATCCGCTCTCTCTGGCCAGAATGACAATCTTACGGATAACATCGGTGCCCGACAGATCATCGCGGGGATCAGGTTCGCTGTAGCCCTCCTCCTGTGCCATGCGTATCGCTTTTGAGAGCGGTATGACGGCACTCATGGTGTTGAAGATATAGTTGAGGGTGCCGGACAACACTGCCTCGATCTTGAGAATGCGGTCGCCGGAGTTGATGAGGTTGTTTATGGTGTTGATGATGGGCAATCCGGCTCCCACATTTGTCTCGAACAGGAATTTGACATCTCTCCGGTGGGCGATCTCTTTGAGCTGCTGATAATTGTCGTAGGAGCTTGAGGCGGCTTTCTTGTTGGCCGCGACCACGTTGATGTTGTGATCGAGGAGCTCGGCATACAGGCCGGCTATTTCGGCCGACGAAGTGCAGTCAACAAACACGGAGTTATAGACATTCATGTCAAGGATCTCGTCGAGGATGATCCTTGGCGATGTCTTGAGTGTCGATCTTTCGAGGCGTTCGCGCCATGACGAGAGGTCGATACCATCGGGGTTGAATATGGCTTTCCGGGAATTGGCTATCCCCACGACTCTCAGCTTGAGGGCCTTGGTGGCAAGCAGTGTCTGCTGTTGGCTGGCGATCTGCTCGATCAGATGACACCCGACATTGCCAATTCCCACTATGAAGAGGTTGAGTAGGCGAGTGTCAGAGAGGAAAAAACTTTCGTGGATGAGGTTGAGGGCTTTGCGTTCGTCGGCAAGATTGACCACAAACGAAAGATTGGTCTCCGAGGCACCTTGGGCGCAGGCCTTGACGTTGATGCCGTTGCGTCCGAGTGTGTTGAAGAGCCGGCCTGCCACCCCGGCCTGTTTGCGCATATTCTCGCCCACGATAGCTATAGTGGCGAGGTTGCGCTCGACTTTCACAGGGTTGAATTCGCCGGTCTGGAGCTCGGCCGCAAACTCTGATTCGAGGGCTGCCACAGCACGGTCGGCGTCGGCATTGCGGACGGCGAAAGAGGTGGTGTTCTCACTCGATGCCTGGCTGACCATGAATACGCTTACTCCGTTGCGGGTGAGGGCGGTGAAGATGCGTGCGTTGATACCGATGATGCCTACCATGCCGAGACCCGACACCGTGATGAGACAGGTATCGTTGATCGAAGAGATGCCGCGTATGGCTTTGCCCTGTGCGGCTGGGGCATCGGAGGCGGGAGTGTCGGAGATGAGAGTGCCCGGAACCGAGGGATTGAATGTATTCTTGATGAGGATAGGGATGCTCTTGTGGAATACGGGATAGATGGTGGGGGGATAGATCACTTTTGCCCCGTAGTTGCAGAGCTCCATCGCCTCGATAAAGGAGAGATGCGGGATGACGTAGGTGCCCTGCACCTGGCGCGGATCGGCTGTCAGGAAGCCGTCTACGTCGGTCCATATCTCCAGGGCGCTGGCATCAAGGGCTGCCGCAAGGATGGCGGCGGTGTAGTCGCTTCCTCCGCGGCCGAGATTGGTTATCTCGCTTTCGTTGGCGGACGCTGTTGAAATGAAGCCCGGAACGAGGAGCACTCTGCCCGGAGCGAGCATATCAGGTGTGAAGACGGAGGCAATCTTAGAGTGGGTGGCCTCCGTGTCGAGCACATGTTTGCCGAACTGGTCTACGGTCTTAATGAATTTCCTGGAGTCAAGGAGAGTGGCCGATGGCAGGATATGCTCGATGATGGTGGAGGAAAGGCGTTCGCCGTAGCTCACTATGATATCGAGCGATCGGGACGAGAGATCACGGATGAGGCTCACTCCACGGTAGATGTTGCTCAGCTCGTCGAGCAGATTGTCGACGCGCGACATTACTCCCGCAAGCTCGGCGGGATCAGTGATGGTAGCGGCGGCTACCTTATGGTGTCGCTCGATTATTGCGTCGAGCTCTGCGATATATGCCGGATCGGCGGCAGCGGCAAGGCGTGCCGTTGCGATCAATCTGTCGGTGAGACCTCCCAGAGCCGAGACAACGACAATGAGCGGTTCGTCGGGACTGGCGGTGAGATAGTCGGCTACGATCTGTCTCACATTGGCGAGACTTTCGACCGTGCCGACTGATGTGCCGCCAAATTTCAATACCTTCATTCTATAAAATGAGTATATGCAATTGCAGGGTTATCAGTATAATAATTCTCGATTGAGAGGGAATGGTGCGGGACTCGTCGGGAGTCCCTCAACATTCCCACAAAGATAGTGATTATTTGCAGGATGGCAAAATCATAAATCAGAAGCGGACCACAAGTTCGAGCAGAGCCTTCGATGATTCGTCGGGGGTCGGGACGTGGCCGGAGTGATACATTATGTGCTCGTAGTTGGCGTGGATGTCGGCCGAGAGGCGGTCGGTGACCAGAGCGCTGAAGGTAACGCCGGCTGTAAGACGGTTGCGGGTAGGCGAGTTGGTTGCGAGGCGGAGGGGAGTGCCGGGGGCGTTGACCGGCTTTGACGAGAGAGATGCGTGGTTGGTGAGTCCGTCGTAGCGGCCCTGTACCGACATGGAGTTGAAGATTCCGGCCTTGATCGGGAAGCGATAATCGGCCCATACCACCCACGAGCTGGCATCGGGGTGGGCGTTCCCGGTATAATGCTCAAACATATATTCGGCTCGTGTTTTCCACCTGCCCTTATTGAAACCGACAGAGGCATCGATGAGATTGGCGCGTACGCTGTCTGGACACAGTGATGCCATACCGACTGAAAACACCATCGGCCCGGGGCTGTAGGTGGCTTTGCCTGATGCTGCCACACGGTTCTGCCACACGGCATGGTCGCCTATTGCCCGCGGGTTAAACACTCCGCATTCTATCAGCAGGGGCAATCTGCCGGCATTATAGCCAAGCTCGGCTCCGACGGCACGGTAATTGCACATCTGTTTGCCAAGAAAGGAACGGTTGGAAAATATATAGTTTGCAGGCGCCTGAAATGTCTCCACGCCAAAAGGCATCCTGAACTGACCGGCCTGAACGTAGAGCTCCTTGCAGATCCTGATTCGGCTCCAGACATCGAGAATTTTCATTTTGCCCTGATCGCAAAGATCGGTCTGGATAAAATATTTTATGGATTTTCCTACATCGCCTCCGAGTGTGAGACGGGCATACCTTACCTGGAAACGGTATTCTACGGGATCTTCCGTGGTCATTTCATAGCGGGTGCGGAGCACGCCATGGATCTGGGGCAGGGGGATATTGTCGGTGGCTGCACTGCATAGAGTAACTGCTCCCGCGGCCAGCGCTACAGCTTGTCGTCTGATATTTCCAAAGAGTTTCATGTGTCGTTGCCGGACATGGGCAGTCCGTCAGATGAAATTGTGATGAATCTTTTTTACGCTTGCAAATTTACAATATTCCCGCGGATAAGACAAAATTAATATTTTACAACTCGGATGTGCATGAATGTTGCCCGCGTGTGGCCGTAAATTTGCGATATAAAAAATAACATCTCTCAAAACATACAGTTATGTCGACCATCAAAGCATCCGATATCATCTATGCAACCATCTACCGGTTGGGTGGCAATATTCTTGCAAGCCTCAGGCTGAGTGGAATAACAGATATGGCCGGTATCCTCCGGTCGATACGCGAGGCGCTCCCCGCTCACGCTGCCTCGGGTCTCGTCACCGTGTCGGTGCGTAACAGCTCGGCCGGATGGAACCACACCCAGAGGGTTATGCTGCGCCGTCCTGTGTGATCCGGTTTTTTGTCAGGGGTTGAGTAAGTCGGGATTGAAGAAGGAGTCTATCTCGGAAGCCAGCTCGATGGCCCGCGAGGCCGGTCCATCCGGATCAAGCTCGGCCGAGAGCGCGTATGCCGCCAAGGCTTCGCTCCTACGGCCCATACGCCACAGTGTCTTACCGCGCAGGAAGTGGAGCTCTGCCTCGGGTGTCGGGGAGTTCCTGATGGCTTCGTCTGTAGCCGTCAATGCTTCGGCAAGACGGTCAGCTTTTATGAGGTTTTTGATCGAGTCGGTGATAATCATCAGATTGAGAAAACAATAGTAAGTGAATTGGCGTTTTATGGCTATAAAGCTACAAATATAGCCACAAATTTTTATCCCCATTCCAGAGTGAGTCATGAAACGCATCTTTTTCATAGCGACGGCAATTATTATTTCAACCATCAGCCTTAAGGCAGCCTCTCCGGCATATAGCTGGGAGGATCTGGCGGGGAGTGCAAAACCATATCCCGACAGTCTGCGGGCTATAGCTCATCCTGATACTCTCACGCCGGTCATGATCACTCACATCGGTAGACACGGGGCGCGTTTCCCGACATCAGATGCCAACATTGCCGAAGTGCGTAAGTTTCTCATGGCAGCTTACGACTCGGATCAGCTTACGACTGAGGGTTGGAGCCTTCTCGCGCTTGCCGACAGCGTGTGCCGCCTCACCGACGGGCGTTGGGGCGAGCTTGACTCGCTCGGGATGGCGGAGCAGAAGGAGATAGCCGGCCAGCTTTACGAAAGCGCTCCATGCCTGTTCGGTAAAGGAGCGCGGATTGAGGCTATGTCGTCGTGGAAGTCGCGGTGTGTCATGAGCATGTATTCGTTTCTGCATGAGCTCACCATTCTCGATAGCTCACCGATGGAGATATCTGCCGTGAGCGGCGGGATGAGAAGTGATTCACTCCTGCGTTTTTTCGACACCAACAGGGCCTATAAGGAACTGAAAACAGACAACATCCTGACATTGGCTGCCGACCGCTATGCCTCGAAAGAGATCGACGACCGGATGACCGTGGCGATACTGTCGCGTCTTGCGGGCAAATCGATTCCGTCGGATGCTCGCGAGCGGCGGGAAGTGGTAGAGTCGATCTATGCCTTGATCTCGGGATGCGGTGCTATGGGTATTGCCGTAAATCCCGGCCAATGGCTTACTCATGATGAATACAGCCGGTGTTGGGCTTCTAAAAATCTGTCGCAGTATCTCAGGTATTCGGCTTCGGATATATCCACTATCCCTGCCGACATGGCATCTCCGCTGCTGTCTGCCGTCATTGACGGAGTCAACGGTTTTATCAATAAGAAGTCAACGGTGCCTGTCAGACTTTACTTTGGCCACGCCGAGACCCTGATGCCGCTGATGTCGCTCATGCGGCTGCCCAGAGCCAGATATATATCTTCCGACCTTGCCACGGTGGCCGATCACTGGCGTAATTTCGACATTGTGCCTATGGCCGCCAACATCACTCTTACACTGTTCAGGAGCTGCTCGGGCAAATATTATGTCAGACTGGATGTGAACGGAGTGGCCGAGCCGCTGATACCCGGCTCGGGGGTGACGTATCCCGATTGGCAAAGTGCTGAAAGCTATCTTGCGGGCTGCCTGGCCGATCAGTGATGACGCTGGGGCTTATCGAGATTCCTGACGGGAGCCAGCGGTGGAAACGACCAGTTGAAAATCAGGGTGAGCACTCGGATCCCGATAATGACGATGGCACATATCAGACCCTGCCACATATATGATGCTCCCAACAGGCCCGAGATCCAGTAGGAGATACATCCGGCCAGACACGCGGTTGCATAAATGTCTTTGCGGAAAATGAGCGGCTCCTCGTTGATGAGCAAGTCGCGAAGCACACCGCCGAAGGCACCCGTGATGACACCCATGCATGAGGCAACCCACATCGGATAGCCGATCGCGAGTGATTTCTGAATACCGATCACACAGAAAAGGGCCAGACCGATCGAGTCGAACACAAAGAGGATGCGGTCGCGGCTGACGAGAAATGACCTGAAAGTCATAACTGTCACGAGGGAGATGGCCGTGACGGCCAGATACCACCATGTCTGCATCCAGAACACGGGGATGTCGAGCAGAAGGTCGCGCAGCGTGCCGCCTCCGCAGGCGGTGACAAGACCTACCGTATAGGCTCCGAACCAATCAAAACGTTTTGTGGCGGCCAGACGAATACCGGAGATTGCAGCCGCTACTGTACCTATTACCTCAATTACGAACAGAAAGGTCTCTTCCATTATGTTCTTCTACAAATTTCTAAAAGCAATTCTACCTTTGGAAGGATGGGGGTGGCCCCGTCGTTGACTATCTCAAATATCTTAGGGTGGAGGAGGGGCGGAACAAATGAGTCCTGAGCTTCGATCCGGGCCATTACATCAGCTCGGGTCAGGCCGTTGCGTGCCCGCACCCGCTCTATGCGCAGCTCTATAGGTGCTGTGACCTCCCACACTGAGGTGACCATTCTGTCAATACCGCTCTGATATAGTATGGCGGTCTCCACAAAAATGGGTCCGGATGAGGAGTGGGCAGCGGCCCATTCCGCTAAGTCTGCCCTCACCGCTGCATGGGTGATGGCGTTGAGCCTTTGAAGACTCTCCGGGTCAGAGAAGACAATGTCGGCAAGGATTTTGCGGAGCAGACGGCGCTCGCTGTCGAATATGCCGGAGCCGAATGCTTCGGCCAGCTTATCCTTGATCGTGGATGCCTCCATCAGCAGTCTGGCCCTCTGGTCGCAGTCGTAGACCTCAAAGCCGAGGGCAGAGACGATTTTCGCTACGACTGACTTGCCGGAGCCGATGCCTCCTGTGATAGCGATGAGATTTACGGGATCAGTTATGGTCATGCTCGATGACAAACTCTACGCTGTCGGGGGTGTGGGAGATGCTGTAGGAACGTCCCGGGATCGGTCCGAGCTGCACTTCCACTTTGCCGGTGGTTGACTTGACAGCATCTTTGTAGTTGACGAAGGCGTGGAGGGGATAGTCTTCGCTATAACGGCTCATTGGGACAAGGTAGCTCACTTCAACCGATGCCGGGAACACGAGCATCCGGGTGCCCTCGGGGACCATTAATGCATCGATCTCCACAAGACGTTTCTTGGCGATAAGTGGCTCTACAGGGACTGTCACGATCACATGGTCGGGAATCACCCTCATACCATCGGGTGCAATAACCTTTACGTCAAAACGAGAGGTGTCCTTAAGCCCGCTTTGCGACAGCAGCTCAGTATGGACGGCTCTCAGGGAGGCCGGTACATTGCCCTTGGCGTAGACCGTCACGGAATCAATGTTGGCAACCGGGAATCCCGACTGGATTGATTGCAGTGAAGTGGTTATCTCCGAATCAATTATCAGGGGCACCCGCTTGCCCGGGCCGGTGGTGAAGACGATTGCGAGAGAGTCAGGGCGCGAGTTGAGGATCTGGACACTCCCTCCGAAATAGTCGCGCAGCCGTGCTTCAAGTTTGAGCTGGGGGAGGGTGAAGACGCCTTTGGAGCACGCAGCCTTGTCAAAGGGAATCTTCATCGGCGAAGGGTTGCCCCACATGAATCTGAACAGCTGCGATCCTTTGCCCTGAACCGTTGTGGAGATGGCTTCAGGGATCTCGGTTATAAGGGTGACACTGTCGGGAAGATTGTCTATCTGCAGGGGCACATCGTAGTTGCGCTGCACTTCCGAGTCGAGCGACATAAGGAGCCAGAACACGAAAGCAACGCAGACAAAGAGGAGATAGAGCAGCACGTTGCGCCCCTTGGTGGTGCGCAGCGCACGCGCCGCCATAAGGTAAGCCTTGCGCAGGAAGGGTCTTATCTTATCCATAGAGTGAGCAGACAGAGATCCGACAATTCACCCGGAGCGCACTCCGGCAGAAAGGTAAGGGTTAGCCCGATTATTTGCCGGGCTCGAGCTTCTGGCTGTCGGGGTTGTCGCCGGGCTGGGGAGCCGAGGGATAGACAGAGTTCTTGTCGATCTCGATGGTCACGCCGCTTGCGATCTCAAGGAGGAATGTGGTCTGCTTGACTTTGCGTACTTTGCCGAGTATTCCACCGGCAGTGGTCACGCGGTCACCATCCTTGATGCCTTCGCGGAAATTACGGATTTCTTTCTGACGCTTCTGCTGGGGACGGATCATCATGAAGTAGAAGACAGCGATGAGGAGGACGATCATTACGATCTGCATTGCACCTTGATCCATAGTGAGTAGGGGGTGTTTTAGTGGGTTGGGTTAAATCGGTGTTGGTGTTGGAAAGGGAGGGGAGGAGATCAGCGGCGTGAGGTGGTAACGGGCTTGTCAAGCATATCCTCGGCCTTGAGATAGTTGATGACCGAAAACAGCACTCCGTTGACAAACTGGCCCGAGCGGGGAGTGGAGTAGCTGTTGGCGATCTCGATGTATTCGTTGAGGGTGACAGCGACGGGAATTGCGGGGAAGCGCAGCAGCTCGGCTATTGCCGCCATCATCACTACGATGTCCATGAACGCAAGGCGTTCGGTGTCCCATTGCTCCGGGTTGATGAAGCGGTCGATCAGGCCGCGGTATTCTTCGCGATGATCCACGGCGTCGGTAAAGAGATCCATGCCGAATCTCGCGTCTTCGTCGTCTTTGTACTTTGGCAGCAGATGTACGTCCGCACCATCTTTCTTAGAAGCTGCATACTGCTTGATGGTCTTGGTGACGAATGTACCCATTATCTCCAGATCGTCGTTCCAGAAGATCGACTTGTTCTCGAGGGCTTCGGCAAGTGCGTCGCCCGGCAGAATGACTTTCCTGAAAAGCTCGCGCCAGAGTTCGCAGTCGCGTTCCCACGACGATCCGGGCTCGGCCATATACTCCTTATACACATCGCTGTCAAGCACTGAATTGAGGATAAGTCGGAGGGTGTTGTCGTCGTCGGTCCAGTCGATGGGTCTGTCCTTGGCATATCGCGTCAGCTCGGGATTGACCTCAAGGACGGCTATGAAGCGATTGTCGATAAACCGGGTGTCGGGGTTGAGGTCAGCCTCGGTGGGCATATATTTGTGTTTGGCGGCATCGAGGCGACGGGCCTGAAGCTGGGTGAGCTGGACAGCAAGATTCAGCAAGGCGTTATAGAGGTCGTAGGCCTTGGTCAGGGAGAGCTCAAGGTTCTCGCGTGCCTCGACGAGCATCTCGCGGTTGTCGGTATATGAGTGGATCGTAGCTGCGAGCATGGAGAAGGCTCTGCTGAAGCCGGCCATCGTGAAGTCGGGTATCGTCCTCGCTGCTTCGATAAATTTCTCGTCTTTCGAGATGACGCTGTTAAGGGCCCACGACCAGAACTCGACGTCGGTCAGCAGGCTACGGTCGCGCTTGCGCGAATGTTTCTGATAAGTCTCTGAAGCCGTGATCTTGTCGAAGATTGAGGCCAGAGCCGCATCAAAGGCCGGCATATCCGCCATCGAGGCGTTGATCGCCACTCTTACCTGTTCGTCGAGGCCGAGCGCACGGGCCAATGGACTTGTCGACATGAATCTATTGGCTGAAATTGCAGCATACATCGCCGGCTTATGGCTGCCGGCACGCTGACCCGAGAGCTCCATGATGAGCATGATCAGGTCAAGATAAAGGCGATACGCGAATCTGGAGTCGCGGGTGGCCTCGGCCCCCGGAGCCGGTTCTATCTTGAATTCGTTACGTGTAAGCAGATACGAGTAAAGCATCTGCACTACCTTCATACGTATCAGAACGCGATTGATCATGAACTGAAAGAACGAGTGGTTTTTACAAAAGGGGTAAACTTATCGGATGCAAAGTTAAGCCTTTTTCGCCAATAAACAATGTCAACGGGCTCTAAAAAGCAGCGACAGCCGGATCCCCGGGGGGAA
>CAYWWE010000046.1:0-16961 GCA_964461785.1 uncultured Bacteroides sp. | reverse complement strand
CCAGCCTTTATGCGATAGTCAAAATAAAAGTTCTTTCGATTGGTCCATATAGACACAGGTGAAGTGCCCAGAATTAGCCCAACCTTCCGATGAGGCACACTATCCAGACTGTCATACAATTTGCTTTTGGCCGAATTACAAACCAACCGGTCGCAAACTACCATACCCGCAATAATAGCAAACATCAATGCGGCCCCAAAAAGAAAAATTCGCTTAAATTTTTTACTCATATTCATTTAACGCAAGCTGACAAATTTTTTTCTGTAGATTTTATATTTAGAATTTAACATTACCCAAAGACTAGATGAAAAATAAATGAATTTTTCCAACTCGTCTACCACAAAGCGATTTTAAGTATAATTCTTATTCTCCCTTCTTTTCGTTCTTGCTAATGGTGAAGCCTATCGGACGCCGTTTTCTAACATTTTCATTGTATTGGGCTTCGAGTTGCTGATACTTTGCCCTAACATTTTCTTTTGCATCAAAGAACGAATCGAGGACTCCCTTAACGAAAGGAACATTGTCGGGGTTGGCAGGATGGAGCAAAATATCTGTCCGGCTATGGAATCCTATAACGCCATCTTCATCCGGTGAAGTCAGCACCACAGTTGGGCCGAAGATGTAGTTGGCAGCATTCACAGCCTCCCTTACTTTAGGTAGGTCAGGATCATCAGCTTTAATTGCGGCCCACATCGGATCCCAAACACGGGCATAATATTTTCCATAGAATTCCATAAGAAAGTTTTCGCCCTGATAGCTAACCGATATTGAACCGTCGCTATTAACCTCGGGCTTGCATCCTATTGACAACAATGCATCTTGCGCAATTTCACAGATCGGCATATCGTTGTTGACAATATTCTGAATAGTATTTTGCCCGGAATCTCTACGATCCTTCCACAGAGCACCTACAGCTCCTATGAGGTAGGGAATACCAAGTAACGAAGGTACTACGAGTATGCCCCAATTTAAGATGTCAGAATAGACGCCTATTCCAAATAAAACCGTGAGTGTGACAATCACTGCAATATTGCCCCAGAGTTTAATATTATTTCGTTGTTTCCAAGAAAATGTGCGAGTCCAAATTTTCCGGAACCAATCGGTGTCTGAAATCATGGTAATTACTATAGATCCGGCAATAAGCCCTACAATGGAGGCAGTGATGGTCATATAAGAGTCTCCTGACATAATCTGTTTTTTATTATAAATGTTGAAACGTTACTATCTGATTATCTATCCCGGTTGAGCCAGGAATGGAAGGGATAACTCATTTTTTCGGTTAATGTTCTGTTGATTTTTTTACAAAATTATATCCCGGAATACTAAAATAGGTAAGTAAACAATCGATAATGTACGAACTGCTCCTATTGATGTATGAAACGTTTCAAGCATACTTTCAAGATTGAATAATCCGTATTCCTTTCCTCCGGACCTCTTGCCTTACTTACACACCTACCCTATTCCAATAGAAAGTCATGCCGGACTGGTTTTCGTGGTATTTCGTAATTTCAGGGGCTATTTTCATACATTCTGATTGCTTTATTTGTCCTTCTTCACTCATTTGTCGTAACTTTGCACAATAAAGCTCATGAATAAGCGCCTGATTTTCACAACCTCCACGGAAATAGTCCGTGTGCCTCCCGATTCGGTTGTCTTTATTACTGCCGACGGTAATTACTCTGCCCTAACAATGGCAGACAGCGAGAGTTTTGTCCTGACGTTACAATTGGGACAGATCGAAAGACGCCTTGCCGAGATGCTTGACAAGGATGACCACAGATTTATCCGTATCGGAAAGAGCTTGATTGTTAACCGCGATTTTATCGCTTTCATACACCCTGTCAGGCAAAAGATTATTTTATCAGATTGCCGGAGTTTCAGGCATGAAGTGTCAGCATCCAAAGATGCACTGAGAGCGTTAAAAGAACTTTTGGAAAAGGAGTAGACAGTATGATCAGAAAGACAAATGATATAGACGATAATGAAATCCGCATTATCTCTGCCGAGACATCAAGAAAAGAGCGAAAGAATAAGTTTATAAGAATATGTTTACCTATTATAGCTGTTGTTCTGCTGGTTGGTGGAATAATTGCGGCCATTATTCTTTCAAATGAGCCGGATGACAATCAGGAGGAACTTACTCCGTCGCAGGTGGAGCAGGCAGGTGCCCAACCAAATATTTTACAAGAGGAAGTTGTGGTGAATGACAGAGGTAAAGTTATGGTCATGGATACCACGATAAATAATAAAGCACTTAAAATATACTGTCCGGAACATCTAAGTCCAAGACTGGTTATCGGAACAGAATATCTCGATGATCCCAATATCGTTTTTGCGACACAGGCAGCAGATATTAGGAAAGATAACGGGCAGATTGCAGGCACATTCGTCATGAACGGAGAGGTCATCAGCAAAGGTGAGGCAAAAGCAGGTTTCTGCTCTATTATAAATGGTGAGCTGACGATCGGCGTCTCGGATGCTACGCCCATGCTTGAACAGGCCCTGACCGAAGATGGATTTTTTTTCAGACAATATCCATTAGTTGTGGGCGGACAGGCTGTTGAAAACAAACCCAAAGGCAGAGCGATTCGCAAAGCTCTTGCTGAATTAAATGGAAAGATCTGTGTGATTATGAGTGAGGAGCGGCTTACATTCCATGAGTTCTCGCAACTTCTCATCGGGCTTGGTGTCCGAAACGCAATCTATCTTGTCGGCTCATCCTCATACGGTTTCTATGTAAATGAAAACGGTGAGAAAATTCTGACAGGGCTTCCTTTGAAAACAGAGATCGAAAATCTAAGCTATATCGTTTGGGAAAGGGGCAAATCATAGTTTCATACACTCTCCAGATCATTTCATACAACGTCCGGCCATTAGCTTTGCCGGACGTTGTTTTTGTCCGAAATTTGCTCCATAAAATCATCCCCTTATGAAGCATCACGTTCATTCAACTCCACAACGCATTTATGCGTTATTTGCGGTTACCTTGACTATGTTGGCGGCCGGTCTGATTCATTTCTCATCATGCTCCCGAAAAATAATGTCGGAAGATGAAGCAGCCCTATGGATTGCTGCCTATGCGCCCGCACATCTTGATCAGGATTCTGAAATCAGAATCGAGCTGACGGATCTGATGAAATCAAAGATCGACACCGGCCGCCCGATCGACAATACTTTCACATTTTATCCTGCTGTGAAAGGCAAAGCCGTCTACTCGTCCGACATGCGATTCATTGATTTCAAACCCATGGAAAGTCTGAAACAAGGGTGCCGGTATGAATGTCGTGTCGATATGAGTGCAATCATGGACGTTGATTCCCTGGCTGACTTTTCATTTGCCTTCTTCGTCGACAAACGGGAGGTGCGCTTTGAAGATGTCAAAGTAATTGTTGATCCCTACGATATTTCATCCATGATCGTAAAAGGTCGTCTGGAATATAATTCAGCTGCCGGAGACACGGTGTTCAACGACAGCTCACTCATTATCTTTGACGATCCCGATGCAAAAATACACCTGGATGGAAAGTGCGAAAATCGCAGCCGTGATTTCAAAATTACCGGAATAAAACGACCGGCCAAAGACAAGACTGTGTGCCTCTCACTCCGCTCGAAGGGTGGTTTTGCAGCAAAGGAGCAAGAAGTCATCATACCATCGGCATCCGATTTTTCATTACTCCTTGCGGAGCGGGTAGAGGCGGCTGTCCCCTACCTCAATCTCGAGTTCACCGCTCCCCTATCGACTACTCAGGATCTGGAGGGTCTTATCACGATTGACAATATATCTGACCTGCGGATAGAGCGAGCCGGCACAAATGTAAAGGTCTTTTATCCTGTCAACGGGATATCTGATCTGACATTGAGAGTAAGTGAAATGCTGAAAAATATGGACGGGAAAAACCTCGATGAAGGAATTGAACTTCATTTCAGACAAGAAGTTATCCCGCCAGCTATAGAAATACCTTTTAAGGGCAACATCCTACCCGACAACAGAAATCTTCGCCTCCCGTTCCGCGCTGTCAACCTTGCTGCTGTTGATCTGGAAGTCGTAAAGATTTTCCCGGCAAATGTAATGGCCTTTCTACAGCAAAGCAATCTTAATTCCGCTCATGAGCTCCGCAGATTCGGGCGACTGGTACACCGTCGCACAGTCAGACTGGATCGCGACAAGACGTTGAATCTACATCAATGGCAGAATTTCTCTATTGATCTGAAAAATCTGTTTATCCGCGAGCGGGGAGCGATCTACAACATCCGCCTCACCTTCCGTAAGGCTTATTCTCTCTACAACAGAAGTGAACCTGAGGTTTTTGAAGAAATTTCAGGATTAACTGAAGATGATCGAAACACATGGGATCTCGACCAATCATATATCTATCGCGATGCTCCGGACTTTAACCGGTCCGGTTTTAACTGGGAGGAGAGTAAAGATCCCTCAAAAGACTCCTTCTACATGATTGAATGGGACCGTATGCCCGAAGTCAACATTGCTGCTTCCAATCTCGGCTTGATTGTAAAATGTAACGACGATAATACCCTGAAGACGATTGTCAGCGATATAATGTCGTCTGAGCCAGCAGCCGGAATTGAAGTAACGGCTTATAACTATCAATTACAGAAGATCGGACATGGAGTTACAGACAAAAGAGGCTTTGCCGATTTCAAGACAGAAGGCAACCCATTTTTGGTCACAGCCTCCGACGGTGTCAGCACAACATATCTGAGGGTCACTTCCGGGCAAGAATTGTCCACAAGTCATTTTGATATTTCAGGTAAAAAAATAACTGATGGAATAAAGGGATTCACCTACGGAGAGCGGGGCATCTGGCGTCCGGGCGACGATATTCACCTTACTCTTATTGTTGAAGATGAGGCCAAGAGTTTGCCAGAAAACCACCCTGTCATTTTGGAGCTCTATAATCCGGCTGAACAGTTATATGCCCGACAGATACTTGACAAGGGCATCGACGGATTCTACGTTTTTCATATATCAACTGAGGAATCGGTACCTACCGGATTATGGAGTGCCCGTTTCAAGGTCGGGAATGAAACATTCCGTCATCCTGTAAGAATCGAAACTATAAAGCCCAATCGGCTTAAGATTGACATAAAATCTCCTGACATCATACAGGCCAATGCTACAACTCCTCTCGGACTGAGTGCACGCTGGCTCACCGGTCCGGCAGCGAAGGGGATGTCTGCATCCCTGGAGATGACTCTCTATACAAATCCTTATCCTTTTGCCAGATACAGGAACTACACTTTCAAGAACCCATTAGTTGCCTACACTTCGTCGGAAAAACACCTTTACACCGGCGTAACAGATAGTATAGGTGGGATAGTGCGTGATTGCATCGTTGGAGCTGAAGACAATTCGCCCGGGATGCTTCAGGCAAATATCACCGCAACGGTGACAGAACCGGGTGGCGATGCAAGCGTTGTGTCGAAATCAGTGCCGTTTTCTCCATTCGGAGTCTATGTAGGAATAGATTTGCATAATGCGGAATTTGAGACCGATAAAGAGATCCGTTTCCCCGTTATCGTCGTTAACCAAGTCGGTCAGAAGTTAAAGAATCGCCCTCTTGAATATAAGATTTATCGACTTGACTGGAATTGGTGGTGGGAAGGTGGATCTGAGGATCTCAGCCGTTATGTTGCAAGTTCTTCAGCCGATGTCGTTTCTACCGGAACGACTATGGCAACCAACGGCATAGCTGACGTACCTTTCAGGGTAGACTATCCTCTCTGGGGAAGATACCTTATTTTGGTAAGGGATCTCAAGGGTGGACACGCCACCGGCGGCACATTCACTGTCGACTGGCCTGCATGGCGCGGACGTAGCTATCGGGACAATGCTTCCGGCAGCACAGAGTTGGCTTTCAGTCTTGATAAGCCCCAATATGAAGTGGGAGAAACAGCCAACGTCTATCTGCCTAAATGTAAGGGAGGCCATGTACTGCTGTCAATTGAAAATGGATCGCAAGTTTTGAAACGTCATTGGGTAACTCTGTCTGCTGATCAAGACACCAAGTTTCCTATTCTTGTCGATAAGAGCATGGCTCCAAACTTTTATGTCACTGCAACCATGCTTCGTCCGCACAAAGAGACTGATTTCGATACTCCAATCCGGCTCTTTGGAATCCGGCCGGCTAAAGTCATTAATCCTCATTCCATTCTCCACCCCATCATCGAGATGCCTGACGAACTTCATCCTCAGAAACAGTTTTCTCTCAAAGTCAGGGAGAAAGACAACAAGCCCATGACCTATACCATTGCAATTGTTGACGAAGGATTGCTTGACATAACAAATTACATAACGCCACGTCCGTGGGCTGCCATGAATCAAAGGGAGGCTCTGGGAGTGAGAACGTGGGATATGTATGATGATGTGATTGGTGCGTTCGGCTCCGATTTCCGGTCGATCCTGAGTGTCGGCGGTGATGAAGCCCTGCGAAAATCTGCCGGAAAGGAGAAGCGGTTCAATCCCACAGTCAAATTCCTTGGCCCTTTTTCCGTAAAAGGAGGGACAAGAACACATAAGATCACCCTGCCCAACTATGTTGGATCAGTGCGTGTGATGGTTGTGGCAGCCCACGGGGGCAGTTATGGCAATGCCGACAAGACAGTCAGAGTCACCTCCCCTATCATGTTACTCCCGACATTGCCACGTACCCTTGCGAACTGCGACACATTAAATATTCCGGTCAACGTCTTCTCAATGCAAAAAGAAATCAAGGAAGTGGCTGTCTCTATTGATGCTGATGGGCCTATAGAGGTGATCGGTCAAAGATCACGCAATCTTCTGTTTGATTCGACCGGAGAACGACTGACTGATTTCCGTCTCGTTTGTAATCAGACAAAAGTTGGTAAGGCAAGGCTCATAATAACCGCTACGGCACATGGACATATTGCAAGAGACACTTCTTTTATTGACGTATCAAATCCTATGCCATTGAGTTATAGCACTGAAGAAAAGACCTTACCGGCACAAGAATCAAGTGATTTTACATGGGCCGCTAAAGAAATTGATAATGTGAGTCTTCAGATCTCCACGATGCCAACGCTGAATTTCAATGGAGTATCTCTGTTCATGGACAATTATCCCCACCTTTGTACCGAACAGCTTTCGTCGAAGGCACTCTTCATGCTGTTTGGCAGGCTCTTTCTTAACCCTGAGCAGAAAGAAATATGCGAAAAGGAGCTGCCTCGCCTGATTAAAACAGTCCAGTCCCGACAGGTAGCCAATGGTGGATTTGTCTATTGGCCGAAACAACAGTCTGAAAATGATTGGGTCACTTCGATGGCCGGAATCGTTCTTTACGAAGCCTCACGGCAGGGATTCAGGATAGATTCAAATAGTCTTGAAAGATGGAAGAAGTATCAAGAGGTGCAGGCGCGCGATTACAATTACTCTCCTGACTCCGACCTGACACAGGCTTTCCGCCTTTATTCGCTCGCTATTGCCGGATCGATGAGGCCAGCGGCAATGAACCGGCTTCGGGAATCCAGGCATCTTTCGCAGGCAGCGGCCTATTGTCTCGCTTCTGCGTATGCGCTAAGCGGCCGTAAAGATATAGCTGCTAAACTTATCGAACGCGCGAACAGAACTCAGCCGTCAACAACGAGCGATATGTTCGCGTCTGATCTTCGAGATGAGGCCATTGCACTGGAGGCATTCACATTGTCCGACGAGATATCGGACGCCCTTAAGGTTGCCCGCAGATTATCGTCTGCTTCCGCAGCAAAAACGTTTGTCACCCAGGACATCGCCTTTGCAACCATAGCTCTGAGCCATCTTCGTGATCAGCTCGGAAACGGATGTCATTCCATCCGGATCAGTCAGGTCGGGATAACTCCTTTATTGATTTCCGGCTTCAGCGGTGTAAAGAACATACCTTTGGATACCAGAAGCGGAAGTGTGGTCATCGAAAACCTGAACGGTAAAGGCGCATTGGATCTCTCTCTTCTGTATTCCTACCGCCCGTCGGCCACCAAGACCATAGCCCCATATTCAAAAGGATTGGACATTTCAGTCCAATATACTGACTTGAAGGGCTCACCTATATCGATAGCCAATCTAAGGCAGGATTCGGAGTTTTACGCCTCAGTGACTGTAACAAACAGCAGTAATGATATCGGGAATATTGCCTTGACTTACGCGATACCCTCCGGATGGGAAATCTGGAGCGGACGGATCTATGATCTTGCTACTGATAACACCGACATAAGGGATAACTCTGCACATTTCTACTTCGGGCTCAAAAGAGGAGCCGTAAAGACCTTTAAGATCAGACTGAGAGCTGTTTATCCCGGTAGTTTTACGCTTCCACCCACAGTGTGCGAGGATATGTATGATCCGGGCTGCAGGGCTATGACTTCAAACCGCAGAGTTTCAGTATCAAGATGAGACGAAGGAATTTTATGATAGCTGCGGCCATATCAGCGGGGATCATCCTGCTGATATGGAGCCTATGCCTTCCCTCGCAAATGTTTTGCGATACACCATACTCTACTGTTGTGACAGCGAGAAATGGTGAGTTGCTTGGTGCACGCGTTGCAGACGATGGACAGTGGCGTTTTCCGCCATCCGACTCCCTGCCTGACAAATTTGTCAAAGCTGTCATAGAATACGAAGATCGCTCTTTCTATTCACATTTCGGCGTAAGTCTGCGCGGTATGGGTCGTGCGTTATGGCAGAACATTTCCAATCACAGAATAGTGAGCGGAGGAAGTACGATTACAATGCAGACCATCCGGCTTCATCGACACAAAGAAAGAAGTTTAGCCGAAAAAGTCATAGAGATGTTTATGGCCACCAGGATCGAGGCTCGCTACACGAAAGATGAGATTCTGAGGATGTATGTTGCTCATGCCCCTTTTGGCGGAAATGTGGTTGGAATCGAAGCTGCGGTCTGGCGCTATCTGGGCAATAATGGCAATGAGATGTCGTGGGCTGAAGCCGCCACTCTCGCTGTTCTCCAGAATGCTCCATCTTCAATCCATCCTGCAAAGAATCGTGATAGACTGCTTGCCAAGCGCAACCGCCTGCTAAAACGCTTATATGAAAAAGCGGAACTGACCGATGACGAGTATCATCTCGCAATTGACGAACCACTTATCGGTCAGCCATATAAGATGCCTCAAATGGCTCCCCATTATGTTGAATATCTCAATAAGACATGCCACGGTCAGCATATAAAAACCACATTAGACCATTCTCTTCAAAAGAGACTGGAATCCCTATGTGCTCGTTGGCGGAGCGAGCTCTCTCTATCCGGAATAAATGACCTGTCAGCCATCATCGTAGACGTAGAGTCCAATCAGTTTCTTGCATACTGCGGAAACGCGGATTTATCATCCGACAGATCCGGCAAATGGGTTGATATCGCCAATGCGCCGCGATCGTCAGGGAGCATCCTGAAACCTCTGCTTTACTGTGCCGCTATACAGGAGGGATTGATCCTTCAAAACACAATCCTTCCGGATATTCCGACCGATTTCGGTGGATTCTTCCCCAAAAATTTCGACGGCAATTATTCGGGAGTTGTAGATGCAAAGAGTGCATTAGCATTGTCACTGAATATTCCAAACGTTTGGCTGCTGAAGGAGTTTGGTGTATCCCGGTTTGCCTCGCTGTTACACCGATGCGGCTTCAGCACCATCTCGAAGTCGCCGGATCATTACGGTTTGTCGCTGATATTGGGAGGAGTGGAAGTTTCGCTTAGAGATATTGTCAGATGCTATGCCAACTTGGCCCGATTCAATCAGGACTTTCCATTAAACGACAGTATAGCTATCTATGCAATGCTTGATGCCATGCGTGAAGTAAACCGACCTGACCAACTTGATTGGAGTCGGGTCGGATCTGCTCAGAATATTGCATGGAAAACGGGGACGAGTTATGGAGCCCGGGATGGTTGGGCAATTGGAATAACACCCAAATATGTTGTCGGTGTTTGGGTGGGTAATGCTGATGGCAGAGGTGTTGCTGATCTTACCGGTGCAAGAACTGCAGGTCCTGTAATGTTTGATATCTTCAATCTCCTGCCCTATTGCAACTGGTTTAAAGCTCCGGTTGGAAATGAAATTCAGACGTGTGTCCATTCGGGCCATCGCGCAGGCAGGTATTGCAAAGACACACTCATAGCGGCCGTCTCTCAAAATGGCTTGCGGAGTCAGGTATGCAACTATTGCACGGAAATACCGGTCTCAACCGATGGCCGACGCCGGGTGTCCGATGCTTCAGAACCGGTCGTTATGACCTCTTTCTTTCAATTGCCCCCGGTGCACAAGTATTATTACACACGCACCCACGCCGATTATGTCGAACCTCCGATGGATCTACAAGGCTCTGAGGCGAGTCTGAGATTCATTTATCCGGCTGATGGTGCGATCATTAATTTGCCTCGCAGGGCCGATGACACCCCGTCGCAGCTAACATGCACAGCTACTCATATTGATCCTAAAGCCGAACTTTTCTGGCATCTCGACAACAGTTTCATAGGGTCAACAAAAGATATTCACCAAATTCAGATTAAACCTGCACCGGGGGTCCATAAACTATCAATTTTTGATAATGCCGGACGTGAAAAGACAATAGAAATAATCATAAAATAACTTAGAGACTTACGGAATTTTACGACAGTACATTTCCGCTAAATTCGACGCAGTTGGATTGTAAACGATCGAGTGGTAGACATACACACCATAAAGGGTGCTGTCTACCACTCGATTTAAATTATAAGGACTGACGATGCTCAGGCTGTGAGCTCTTCGGGGAGAACGGGCATAGCGCCCTTCTTAGTGCAGACAAAAGCCGAGGTCTGTACGGCCAGAGAATGAGCTTCTGCTACAGACTTCCCTTTGAGAATGTTGGCAATGAAAGCTGCTGTGAATGAGTCACCGGCACCAACTGTGTCTGCAACCTCAACTTTGGGTGTCGGCTGGAAAGAAACCGAACCAGGGGTGAATACATAGCTGCCGTTGATTCCACATGTGAGGATCAGCATCTTGAGGTTATACTTGCCCAGAAGGATCCAGCACTTGTCCTGAAGGTCGATGCCGGGGTAGCCAAACATACGGCTCACGGTAACCAGCTCTTCATCATTGATTTTCAGGATATTGCATCGCTCCATTGAGTTGCATAGTATCTCCTTGTTATAGAAGCCCTGACGGAGATTAACGTCAAACACGATAAGACGGTCTTCATGCTCCGGCATAGCGTCAAGAAAACTGTTGATGGTCGTGCGCGAGACGACGTTGCGCTGCGCGAGTGAACCGAAACAAACGGCTTTCGTCTTGCGTGCCAATGCTTCAAGCTCCGGAGTGAAAGGGATGTTATCCCATGCGACATTCTCCTTGATATCATACTGGGGAATGCCGGCCTGATCGATTTCAACCTGCACGGTACCGGTAGGATACGGCACCTCGGCGATATGTTGATTCAGACCCTTTGAGGTGAAGTTTTCTATGATTTCCTTGCCCAGAGAGTCGTCGCCAACAGCGCTGACAACACAACTCGGTAGACCGAACTGCGACACATGATAGGCAAAATTGGCGGGTGCTCCACCGATTTTCTTTCCCTCCGGGAGGATATCCCACAAGGCTTCGCCCATTCCTACTACAATATCTTTCATGATTGTATTTTTTTGATTTTTAAGGTATAGTATAAGAGATAAACAACGCCGACCGACATGACGGCAACAGCACCTGCCTGACCGAACGCATCAGCAGCAAAACCCATTGCGAGGGGGAACACCGTGCCGCCGAACAGACCCATGATCATCAGGCCCGAGACCTCGTTTTTCTCATTGGGGCTGCTAAGAAGTGCTTGAGCAAACACAACAGAGAAGATGTTGGAGTTGCCGAAACCGATCAATCCAAGAGCAACATAGATTGAGGTAAGTGAATCACACACAAAGAGCATGACCATTGCCACTGCCATCATCAGCGCGCTGATGCCGAAAAAGAGTTTGGGAGACATCGAGCGAAGAAGAAAAGCACCGAGGAAGCAACCGATGGTGCGGAAGATAAAGTAGACGCTGGTTGCAAATCCGGCATCTTCGAGCGGGAGCTGGAGGCGCTCCATTATGATCTTGGGAGCGGTTGTGTTTGTGCCTACATCAATGCCGACATGACACATGATACCGATAAAGCAGAGCAGGATGAAAGGCCTGCCAAGAAGTTTCACACACTCGCCTATGCCTGAAGCCTTGTCGGGGCGCTCCTCGCGGATTGGGGTTGCTCCGAGAGCTGCAATAGACAGTAGAGAAACGATGGCATAGATCACGAACAGCACACGCCAGCCCAATCCGAAAGTAGGCATGAATGTGGTGGCGCCCCAAGCAGCCAGGATCGGCGCGAGGAATGATGCTATGGCTTTGACAAACTGTCCGAACGTTAGGGTCGAAGCGAGTTTGTCGCCGCTGATGAGGTTTGTCACGAGAGGATTGAGCGAGGTCTGCATCACGGCGTTACCGATTCCCAGCAGCGAGAATGAAACAAGCATGATATTATACGAGTCGCCCATCAGGGGAATAAAAAGCGACAGGGCAGTGATTACAAGGCTGATAAGCACAGTTTTCTTTCTGCCGATCTTATTCATGAGCATTCCGGTCGGTACTGAAAAGATCAGGAACCAGAAGAATACGAGCGAGGGAAACAGATTGGCCTGAGCGTCAGAAAGACCCAGATCCTTCTGCACATAGTTCGACGCAGTACCTACAAGGTCTACGAAGCCCATGGCGAAGAAGCAAAGCATCACAGGTATTATCTGTACCAGCGAAGTCTTGCGGTTGATAGACAATGATTGATCCATATTGGTGATATGAGAGTGATTATTTTATCGAATATATCTTGAGATTCTTCACTATGGCTTTTCCTCCAGCCGAACTGATGGAAAGAGTTGTGTAAGGATCTTCAGGGAAAACAAGATTAGTCATTACAAAGCGTCCGTCGTTGCCAAAGAGCTCCAGGCTTGAACGGTCAAGGAAGGCTCTGATGGTTATTTTTCCATTGCTTTCAAAGGTCGGAGCGTAAGTAACAGCCGGGAAACTTGCACTGAAATCCGTAATTCCGCTCTCCCTGCGATCCATCGACATTGTATGCTTCGAAGGATCGTAGACCATCACGATGCGGTTTCCTTTCTTATTAGATATCGTGAATGTTACAGAATCGGCCTTCTGAGCCTCACATTCGAGTTCTATCTCGCAGACTCCGCCATTGGAGGATGGCAGTGTGTAATCCTTGGCCGAGGATCCCACTGAAACACGACCGACAGACACGGTCAGTTTATCGCGCAAAGCTGTGAGTTCCGGCGCCGGCTCGGTTGCGGCATAAATCTGTCCGTCCTCACCACGGAAGAGCTTCACATCGCGGGGAAGAGTATTGGCGCTACGGAACTGTATGGTCGGCACCTCGGCTGCATACTGCCAGTTGCTCATCCAGCCTATTATCGTGCGGCGGCTGTCCGGCGCATTATTCCAGCTCACCGCTGCATAATTATCCTTGCCATAGTCGAGCCACTTGGTCGGTACATTGCCCTTAGCATCGGTGTCGGCTGTAAATGTCTTGCCATCCCAGTCACCGATAAAATACTGGATGGCACTTCCGCCAAACGGTCCGCCGGGATTGATGTTGCATAAAAGAACCCATTTGGTGGCATCCTCACCATCAACCGGTAGCTCAAACAGATCAGGACACTCCCAGACACCATCCTGAGCTCCCAACCCCCTGCCGAAACTGCTCTGGAGGGTCCAGTTTCTCAGATCAGGAGATGTGAAAAAGAGCATCTCACGATCAAGTGCATGTGCGAGCACCATATTCCACTCACCTGTTTCCTCGTTCCAGAAAAAGTTTGGATCGCGGGCTTCGCTTTCGAGAGTGATGACAGGGTTTCCTGAAAATTTTTTGAAAGTCATGCCATCATCGTTGCTTGCGGCCAGGCTCTGCATCTGGCTTGTTCCGGCCGAGGTGTAAAGTGCAACGATAGCATCTTCACCGAAACCTGCCGTATTGTCCGGATCTACGGCACAGCTTCCGCTGAAAATCGCTCCAAGGGCATCCGGGACAAGTGCATTCGGGAGGTGTTCCCAATTTATCAGATCGGTTGACACCGAATGGCCCCAGGTCATATTCTGCCATTTTGAGCCGTAGGGATTATACTGGTAGTAGAGATGCCACTTCCCATCCTTATATACCATGCCGTTAGGATCGTTCATCCAACCATAGAGAGGTGTATGATGGAAAGCCGGACGATATTTAATCTCACGGTTGCTGACGTCAAAAGTGTCGGCAAGGCTCATACCCTTCCAGCAGGCGGCCTCCTTGGCCTCGCGCACTGAGTTGCGGCCTTGTGGAGTGACGATATCCAGAAGAATATTCTTGCCCTTATACTGGCTCAGATCGAATGGCACCGAGTAGTCGGTCTTCGACTCCGATAGTCTTACGAATATCGTTTCGGCAATCTTGCCGTCAACGAGGATGTTTATCTTGGCATCTTCATTTTTCTCCTGCACCGGAAGCAGGAGATACTTGGCGTCGCCGGTGACACGCACCAGAGTATTGTTGGCTCCGAGATGGTTTATCTCGATCCCATCCGAAGCCGTGGCATTCAATGTTGCCAGACTGGTCAGTCCGGTCAGCATAAAAGCCCTGAAGGTCTTACTAAGCTGAAGCATATTTTTTTTGAGGTTGCGGTTCGTGAAAATTTGATAATGCAAAACTACTATAAATCATGCAGATCGTGGTAGCAAAATTCGTTATTACTCTATGAAAAATGATGGCAATCCCCAAATTTAATATACTATGCACGGTTTTTAATATGATTTTGCCTATCTTTGTGGTGTCAAATATCAGCCTATCACCTGCCTTATGCCTCGAATCACAAGGATAACAATCCTTTTTGACTGTTTGGTCGCAATCCTTTTTCTGCTGACATCCACCGCTTGCCGGGAAGAAAAGAAGTGGCGGATCGGTGTGTCGCAGTGCAGCGAAGACGATTGGCGCTCCAAACTCAACGATGAGATCAATCGCGAGATAATGTTCCACGATGATGCCGTAGTCGAGATACGTTCTGCCAAAGACAACAGTCAGAAACAGATCGAAGATATCCGCTATTTCGCCGACAACGGATTTGATATAATCATTGTGGCACCGAATGAAGCCGCCGCTCTCACACCTATTATAAAAGAGGTGTATGACAGCGGGACTCCCGTCATCATATTCGACAGAAATATCATTGGCGATTCATATACAGCCCGTATAGGTGCCGACGATGTCGGTATTGGTAAAGCTGCGGCTCACTACGCTCTTCAGTTCGCCGGAGCCGGAGGCAGGGCCATAGAGATATATGGACTCCCGGGATCAACGCCGGCCGAGGATCGGCATGAAGGATTTTCAAAAGAGTTTGAAGCCAACGGGGGGCATGTCGTAGCCAGCATACCCGCCAACTGGAATATGGAAGAGGCTGTTCCCGTGGTTGATTCCCTTCTGAGCCTGTATCCTGATGTTGATATCATTTTTGCCCACAACGACCGTATGGCGATAGGCGCATCACAGGTTGTCAACAACCATAATCTCAAGGGTATAAAGATCTTAGGTGTCGACGCCGCTCCCGAAATAGGAATCCAGGCTGTGGCCGACAGCATTATCGACGCCACATTCTTCTATCCTACCGACGGATACCGGCTTATCCAGACCGCGCTCGCTATTCTTAGAGGCGAACCTTATGAGCGTGAAACTCTTATCCCCGCGTCATCAGCAGTCGACAAAAGCAATGCCGATATACTGCTTCTCCAGAACGAGACTCTTAAGGATGAAACAGGGAAACTGTTATCGCTAAAAACCCAAATGGACGATTACTGGGTCCAGCATTCTTCTCAGACCTCCCTGTTCTATGCCTGTATAGCAATCATAATCCTGTTGGTAGCTTTTGTATTCTTGATACTGCGTGTTTATTGGCAACATAAGCGCCACCAGGCCGTGCTTGAAGATCAGTACCGCCTTATTGAGAAGGAGCGTGATAAGCAGAAAGATCTCAACAATCAGCTTCAGGAAGCGACGCAGTCCAAACTGATGTTCTTCACCAATGTGTCGCACGATCTGCGCACTCCGTTGACTCTCATTTCCGGACCGGTCACACAGCTTGCTTCTGCCGACAACCTCACTCCTCAGCAGCAGACATTGATCAAGATTGCCGATAAGAATGTCAGGATCCTCACACGCCTTATCAATCAGATACTTGATTTCAGAAAATATGAAAATGGCAAGTTGGATCTTTCACTTTCGGAGATAGATCTCGGCAAAGCGATCGCAGATTGGATGGAGTCGTTCAATAACCTTGCCCAAAAGCGTGACCTGAAACTCAATCTCGAGACCCCCGAAGGCAACCGGCAGATCGTGGCGGCAGTTGATCCCGAGAAATTTGAACGTGTTTTTTTCAATCTTCTTTCCAACGCCTTTAAGTACACCCCGGCCAACGGTCGAATAACAGTGTCATACGGTATCGAAGGAGAATCTTTTGTACTTAAGGTGGCTGATACAGGTCGAGGGATAAGCGAACGAGACCTCGGGAATATTTTTGACCGATTCTATCAGGTAGATCGTGTCCACCCTAACGGTTCAGGAATCGGACTTTCGTTGACAAAGGCATTTGTTGAGCTTCATGGAGGATCAATCATGGTTGAAAGCATCCTCAACAAAGGGTCAGTTTTCACTGTCACCCTACCTATCCGCCACATCTCCGAAACCGTTGTAGAGCCGCAGAAAATATTTTCAGAGGCTGAAGTCATCGCCGAGCTTGATACTGTTGACTCAACCTGCTCCTTTGATGAAGATAAACCACTTGTTCTGATCATTGATGACAACAAGGATATTCAGCAGCTTGTAGGCGAGCTCCTCAATGACCACTATAATATCATTGCGGCATCAAATGGCATTGAAGGAATACGTAAGGCTACTAAATA
>CAYWWE010000045.1:0-17415 GCA_964461785.1 uncultured Bacteroides sp. | reverse complement strand
CGGCTCTGAACGGTGGCAGATGGCTTGCGAAAGCTGAAATATGGGTTCTGATATAGCTGTTTGGAGAGATCGGGAGGCGGATATTGGTTATTTTAACGATTGGGAGCCGTGCGTTAACAAATTTGTTGTTAACTTTGCACGTTGAAACTTATACCTCATCATGAAGCTAAGCCTGCCAATCAGTATCCTTCTCTCCTTCCTCACCCTTGGACTCTTCTCCGCCTGCACGAGCGACGACCAGAGTGAAGTGTGGATAGAGCTTACCTACAACAACCTGAGCGTCACCTCATTCAGCCTACAGTCAAACGACAAGGTACTTGAGCACCTCGACAGCGTATTCTTCTCGATCGATCTCGACAACGCCCGCATTTTCAATGCCGATTCACTCCCGAAAGGCACTGACATCCACGCGCTTCTCGTCGACATAGGTCTCCCGTCGGTGAGCCGTGCCATGCTCTACTTCGAAGGCAAGGAGGGCCGCGACTCGGTCAACTATCTCGAAGACACCAAAGACTCGATCGACTTTTCCCGCGGACCTGTCACCCTCTCTATCGCCACAGCCGACGGTCTGAAATCGCGCAATTACTCCATCAGCATCCTCGTGCACAATGAGGATCCCGACTCGCTGGCATGGTGCAGCACATCCATGCGTGCGCTCCCCACGTCGCTCGCAGCGCCCGTCATGAGCCGCACGGTGACCTCCGGAGGCAAATATTTCTGCCTTACTACCGACGGCCAGAAAGCATGCCTCTCGACCACTACCGATATAGAAGGCGTGTGGACCGACCGAGAGATCACCCTCCCCGACGGTGCATCTGTCAACTCACTGACCGCTTCTCCCGCTGGCCTCTATATCCTCGATGCCGACAACCGTCTGCACGTGTCGACCGACGAAGGCTCCACCTGGAGCGCCACATCGGCTACAATGACACACATATACGGTGCTTATGTCGATGAGATCATCGGCTGCATGACCCGCGAGGACGGAGTGAGCGTACAGATTTCCTACCCATCGGCCACCGATGTCGCCACCGCCCCGGCTCTCCCTGACGGCTGCCCGGTCGAAGGCACGAGCACCCTGATAACCTATACCACCGAGTGGTCGGAAAGCGCAATGTCGATCATGACCGGCGGCCGCGACGCCAAGGGTAACCCGACCGGTGCGTCATGGGCCTACGACGGCACCCGCTGGATGAACATCTCCATCGCTCCCGGTCTCCCCCGTTCGGGCATGAGCGTAATCCCATATATCGGCTATCGTTCAGACAGCTATTGGGTGTCAGGCTCCTACGACGTGTATCTCGCATTCGGCGGCATGACTGCCGATGGCAAGGTGTCAAATGAGCTCTGGATATCGTTTGACCGCGGCATCCACTGGACACAGGGACGCCAGCAGATCCAGCTTCCCGACTTCATCCCCGCACTCCGGGGTGCATCTGTCCTGGTGGCCGACCAGACCCTTACCTCGTCGACAAGCCGCTCAGGCCGCTCGCTCATCTGGAAGGATTATCCCGACGCTCCCCTGCCCTCGCGCGCATCAATCGACAGCTCATGGGTATGCCCCTTCATATATATTGTTGGTGGCTACACCGAATCCGGCTCCCTGAGCAACGCCATCTGGCGAGGCGCCATCAACCGTCTCACCTACCGCCCGCTCTTCTGACCGCTACATATCAACTCCTGATTTCATTCACCTCCATCCTCCAGTGAAACGCATCCTCATTGCCATCGCCGCCGTTCTGTCCATCCTGCCGCTCCGGGCGGGAGCTCAGACCGACTCCGAGTCCTACCGCTTCGACATAGGCGGCGGTATCGGCATGAGCGGCTATCTCGGCGATGCCAACGAGAGCAACCTGTTTCACTCGCCCGGCTTCGCAGCCAACCTACAGGGTCGATATCTCTTTAACGAACGCACGGCTATACGCGCCCAGTTGACAGGCATGAGCCTGCGCGGCAACACGGCCGACTTTGACAACGTCTTACCCGGCGGCCGTCAATATTCGTTCAGCGCCTTTGCCGCCGACCTCTCCTTCAGGGGTGAGTTCAACTTCTTCCCCTACGGGATAGGCGAGACCTACCGCCGCCTCCGCCGGTTCACCCCGTTTGTGGCCATCGGGCTTGGCGCGACCCTCTCGGCAGCCGGAGGATCCACGGCAGCCGCGCTGTCGCTTCCGATGGGGGCGGGCGTAAAATATAAACTCAGTCAGCGCCTCAACCTCATCGCCGACTTCACCATGACCAAAGTGTTCGGCGACCGGCTCGACGGTCCTGAACTGGCCGACCTCACCACAATCAAAAGCAGCTTCATCAAAAACACCGACTGGCACTCCGCCCTCATGGTCTCGCTCTCCTATGAGTTTGGCCCGAGATGCGTAGTGTGCAATCGTAAAGACTAAATATACTCTCCTCACACCGAAATGACCCGACCGACAGAGAATCTTCAGGAAAGAGTGCCGCGCCATGTAGCTATAATCATGGACGGCAATGGCCGCTGGGCCACCAGCCGCGGCCTCGACCGTTCGGCCGGCCATGTCGAAGGGGTCAAGACCGTGCGCCGCATCACCGAAGCCGCCTCTCGCGCCGGCATAGGCTATCTGACCCTCTACACCTTCTCGACCGAGAACTGGAACCGTCCCGCTCAGGAAGTGGAGATACTGATGCGGCTCATCGTCACCGCTATCGAGCGCGAGACACCCGACCTGATCCGCAACAACGTGCGCCTCGATGTCATAGGTGATCTCTCGCGCGTGCCGGCCGACGTTGTGGAGCGCCTCGACGCCTGCCGCGCCGCAACCGCCGGCTCCACCGGTCTCACACTCGTCCTCGCCATAAGCTATTCGGCCCGCTGGGAGATAACCGAAGCGGCCCGCGCCATTGCCCGCGCCGCCGCCGCCGGGACTCTCGATCCGGCCGACATAGATCCCGACACCGTCGCGAGCCATCTCACCACTGCCGGGATGCCCGACCCCGATCTCGTCATCCGCACCGGCGGCGACATGCGTCTGAGCAATTTCCTGCTCTGGCAGTCAGCCTATGCCGAACTTTATGTTACGCCCATCTTCTGGCCCGATTTCACCGAAGACGATTTCCGCTCCGCTCTCGATCAGTTTGCCGGACGCGAACGCCGCTACGGCATGACCTCGGCCCAGATCAATGACCAAGACACCCCTCTCCACCAATAAACCCGACCTCCTCCCCGTCAATCAGATCACTTATCACACCGATATGCTCAACAAGCTCGCAGTAATCCTCTCCTCAGCACTCTTGCTTATCCTTGCCATAGCTCCATCAGCCGCGGCGCAGCTCCCTGTCGACACCATCTACAACCCTAAGATCAACTTCACCGGCCTTCCCACCACCTACGAGATAGCCGGGATCACCGTTGATGGTGCCGACAATTATGAGCCACACATCATCATAGGATATTCAGGCCTACGAGTAGGCGAGCGTATCGACATCCCCGGTCTGGCAATCACCAACGCATCCAAACGCCTCTGGAACCAGCGCCTGTTCTCGCAGGTCAAGATCGAGGTAGACAAGATAGCGGGCGACAAGGCTTGGCTCTCGATCCACCTCCGCCAGCAGCCGCGCATATCCAAAATCAACTATTCCGGCACCAAGAAAGGCGAGCGCGAAGATCTCCAGGAGCGCCTGCAGATCCAACCGGGTCAGCAGATCACGCCCAACATCATCAACCGTGCCAAACTGATCATCAAGAAGTATTATGATGACAAGGGCTTCGGCAATGCCGACGTCCTGATCACTCTCCACGACGATCTGTCCAACCCCAACTGCGTGTTTGTTGACATTGACGTAGACAAGCATGACAAGATCAAGGTGCATAAGATCTACATCGACGGCAACGAAGTGATGAGCGACCGCGCACTCCAGCGCGTCATGAAGAAGACCAATGAAAAAGGCAATATCCTCAACCTCTTCAGACAGAAGAAGTTTGTGGAAAACGACTACCACGACGACCTCAACCGCATCATCGAGAAATATAACGAGAAAGGCTACCGCGACGCCAAGATCCTTGCCGACTCGGTAGTGCCCTTCGACGAAAAGACTGTCGATGTCTACATCTCCCTTGAAGAGGGCCATAAATATTATATCCGCGACATCGAGTGGGTGGGCAACACGGTATTCGCCACCGAGCTTCTCAACCAGGTGCTCGACATCCAGCCCGGCTCGGTCTATAACCAGAAGCTCCTCGAGAAGCGCACCCAGACCGACGACGATGCCGTTGCCAACCTCTACATGAATCAGGGCTACCTGTTCTATCAGCTCCAGCCCAACGAGATCAATGTCGAAAACGACTCCATCACCCTCGAAATGGTGATGATGGAGGGCCCGAAAGCCAAGATCAACAATGTGATCATCAACGGCAACGACCGACTCTACGAAAAGGTGATCCGCCGCGAGCTCCATGTGCGTCCCGGCCAGCTCTTCTCTAAAGAAGAACTGATGCGCTCGGCCCGTGAGATTGCCCAGACCGGTCACTTCAACCCTGAGAACATGGACATCCAGCCCATACCCAATGAGGAAAACGGCACCGTCGACATCGAATTCAACCTCGAGAGCAAGGCCAACGATCAGGTAGAGCTGTCGCTCGGCTGGGGTCAGACCGGTATCATCGGTAAAGTGGCCCTCAAGTTCAGCAACTTCTCGGTCAAGAATCTGCTCCATCCCTCCACCTACCGCGGCATCATCCCGCAAGGCGAGGGTCAGACCTTCTCGATCTCGGCCCAGACCAACGCCCGCTACTACCAGAGCTATGCCATATCGTTCCTCGATCCATGGTTTGGCGGCAAGCGCCCCAACGCACTCAGCTTCTCGGCCTATTACTCGCGCCAGACCGGTGTCAACTCGGCCTACTACAACCGCGCCTGGAGCAACGCCATGAACACCTACTACAACAACTTCTGGGGCACGGGTCTCAACAACTTCTACAACTACGGCTACGGCAACAACACCTACGAAAACTCCTACGACCCCAACAAGGTGCTTCAGATGGTAGGCGTGACCGCCGGTCTGGGCAAACGTCTCTCGTGGCCCGACGACTACTTCCAGTTCCAGGTCGACTTCTCCTACAACTGGTACTACCTCAAGAACTGGGATTATCTCTACTATATGAACAACGGTACGTCAAACTCGCTCGTGCTCGGTCTCACTCTCGCCCGCTCGTCGATCGACAACCCCCTCTACACCCGCCGCGGCTCGACCTTCTCCATCAACCTCCAGCTCACTCCTCCCGCCTCGCTCTTCGGCAAGAAGAACTGGGAGCAGCTCTCGAAAGAGAACACCGTCGAATCCAAGAAAGAGCTCTACCGCTGGATCGAATACTGGAAGCTGCGCTTCCGCTCCCGCACCTACACCCCGCTCATCAATGCCGAGAGCACATATACACTCGTGCTGATGACCCGTGCCGACATAGGCTTGCTCGGCAGCTACAACAAGTGGCTCCGCAGCCCGTTTGAGACATTCTATGTGGGCGGCGACGGCATGACCGGCTCATATCAGTATGCCACCGAGACCGTCGGCCTGCGCGGCTATGAGAACGGAGCGTTCACACCGTGGAGCCGCGAGGGCTACGCCTACACCCGCTTCGGCATGGAGCTCCACTTCCCGTTCATGCTCCAGACCTCGACCACGATCTACGGACTGTGCTTTGTTGAGGCCGGTAACGCCTGGACCTCAGTGAGTCAGTTCAACCCGTTTGATCTCAAGCGATCGGCCGGCGCCGGTGTGCGCATCTTCCTCCCAATGGTTGGTATGATGGGTATCGACTGGGCCTACGGCTTTGACAAGGTCTACGGCGAGCGCGGCGGAAGCCAGTTCCACTTCATTCTTGGTCAGGAATTCTGATCCTGAGTCACAAGATCATTCTCTCCCAACAATAAAAAACTATCCGACATGAAAAAAATCTTTATTACACTGGCAGTAATCATAGCCACCGCCATAGGGGCATCGGCGCAGAAATTCGCCCTTGTCGATATGGAATATGTGCTCTCCAACCTCCCGGCCTACGAGATGGCCAACGAGCAGCTCGACCAGATGTCAAAGCGCTGGCAGAAAGAGGTCGAAGCCCTCTCCACCGAGGCCGAGGAGATGTATAAGAACTATCAGGGCCTGATGGTGTTCATGAATCAGGAGCAGAAGAAAGAACACGAAGAGGCCATCGTGGCCAAAGAGAAGGAGGCAATGGATCTCCGCAACAAATACTTCGGCCCCGAAGGTGAGCTCTACAAGAAGCGCATCAAGCTCATGCAGCCCATTCAGGAAGATGTGTACAACGCTGTCAAGGCCGTTGCCGAGCAGCGGGGCTACCAGTGTATATTTGACCGTGCCTCGTCGAGCGACATCATTTTCGCCTCTCCGAGAATAGATATATCCAATGAAGTGCTTGAGCGCTTAGGATATTCAAAATAAAAGTCGTATCTTTGCACCCGCGCGCCAAAACACGCGCACAGATCCTAAGAAAAAACATAAACGTACAAATCCTTTTACCAACCTCTCTCCAATATCAATCATGATCAAGAAACTTATCCTTGCCTTCCTCATCCTGTTCCCCTCGATGGCATTCGCCCAGAAGTTCGGTGTTGTCAACACCGAGAGCGTAGTAAGCGCCCTCCCCGAATTTAAGGAGATGCAGGCCTCCTACGAAGCCTCAGCCAAGAAACTTCAGGATGAGTATGACAATCTCCGCGAGAAGTTCCAAAAAGAATTTAACGAGCTTCAGGCCATGCCCGAAGACACCCCCACCTCCATCCGTGAGCGTCGCACCCAGGAGATCCAGGAGCTCGATCAGAAGATCCAGCAGTTTGGCCTCAACGCCCAGAACGAGCTTCAGCAGACCCAGCAGCGTCTGCTCCAGCCCATCATGGAGCGTGTGCGCACAGCCATCCAGACCGTAGGCCAGGAGGGCAACTTCACAATGATTTTCGAGAACACCCTTCCCGTCTACACCGGAACCGACGCCATCGACGTGACAGCTCAGGTGCGCACCAAGCTCGGTATCTGATTGTCGCGGATAAACGACCTCTTAAAGCGGTGCGCCTGCAAATCTACAATCGATTTCAGGCGCTCCGCTTTTTATAAGACCTGACAAATGATTTCACAGGCTCCAGGACCGATCGGGGTGTTTGACTCCGGCTATGGAGGACTCACCATCCTGAGCGCCATGCGCCAGCGCCTCCCCGACTATGACTTTCTCTATCTCGGCGACAACGCCCGCGCCCCCTACGGCCCGAGGTCGTTCGACATAGTGTATCAGTTTACCCTCGAAGCTGTCCGTGCGCTCTTTGCCCGCGGGTGTCATCTCGTGATCCTCGGCTGCAACACGGCATCGGCCAAGGCGCTGCGCACCATCCAGCAGGTCGACCTTCCGGGGATTGATCCCGACCGTAGGGTGCTTGGTGTGATCCGCCCCACGGTCGAGGCTCTCGGGACCCTGTCGAGCCATGGCAATATCGGGATATTCGCCACGCAGGGCACAGTGTCGAGCCGCAGCTACGAGCTGGAGATCGCGAAACTCTACCCGACGTTTACCGTCACCTCCATGGCCTGCCCCATGTGGGTGCCGCTAATTGAAAACGGCGAAGCCACCGATCCGGGGGCCGACTACTTTGTCGACAAATATGTGAGCCGCATGATGAGGGCCACCGAAGACCGGGTAGACACGATCATTCTGGGGTGTACCCACTATCCCCTGCTTTATCCAAAGATCCGCGCCGCCGTGCCGGGACATATCCGTGTGGTCAGCCAGGGCAGCATAGTGGCCGACAGCCTCGCCGACTATCTGTCGCGTCATCCCGAGATCGACAGCCGGTGTCTGCGCAACGGGCGTTGCGAATACCTGACAACAGAAAACCCCGAGAAATTCGGTCAATCGGCCGGACTCTTTCTCAACCATCCTATAACAGCAGAAAAAATCATATTATGAGACTCGACGGACGACGCTCCTCAAACAACGTAGACGACCGCCGCGGAAGCTCCTCACCGGGCCGCGGACTCAAACTTGCCGGCGGAGGCATAGCCGGTGTGATCATAGCCGCGGTGATAGCGCTGCTCGGCGGCGGAGACCTCTCATCGATCCTCTCCGGTGTGCTCGGGGCTGACTCCGGCCAGGGCTTCGGCATGAGCGGATCATCGACCTACACCGCTACGCCCGAGGACGAGGAGCTCGCCCTCTTTGCCAAGCGCATCCTTGCCGGCACCGAAGATGTGTGGACCGACATCTTTGCCCAAAACGGCATGACATACGAAGCCCCCACACTCGTGCTCTACAACGGCACCACCACGAGCGGCTGCGGCACCGCCTCCGAACAGATCGGCCCCTTCTACTGCTCGGCCGACCAGAGCATCTATCTCGATCTGTCTTTTCTCAAGGAGATGAAGCAGACATTGGGTGCCGACGGCGACTTTGCCTACGCCTACGTCATAGCCCACGAGGTGGGCCACCATGTGCAGTATCTGCTCGGCACACTCGACAACGCCCACGAGCGCATGCAGCGCCTCAGCGAGACCGAGGCCAACAAAATAAGCGTCCGCCTCGAGCTTCAGGCCGACTTCTATGCCGGCGTGTGGGGCCACCACGACAACAGCCGCTTCAAGTCGCTCGAACCCGGCGACCTCGACGAGGCACTTGATGCCGCACGCAAGATAGGCGATGACTATCTCCAGAAGCGTGCCCGCGGATATGCCGTGCCCGAGAGCTTCAACCACGGCACCTCGGAGCAGCGCCGCCGCTGGCTCAATCTCGGCCTCTCGACCGGCAACCCGGCTCTCGGCGACACCTTCACACCGAGCTATTCCGACCTCTGACCTACTGCTTATGGGAGATTTCTGGAAACTTCTGAGGCGATTCGTGCCTCCCTACCGCCGCTATCTGGCTCTCAATATATTATTTAATATACTGGCAGCCATTCTGACCCTGTTTTCGTTTGCCATCGTCATCCCTATCCTCGAGATGCTCTTTCAGGTCAAGACGGAGCACTACGAGCTGATGGCCATAGGATCGGCCTCGCTCAAGGAGGTGATGATCAACAACTTCTACTACTGGGTGCAGGAGGCCATCGGGGCCTGGGGCCCGAGCACCACTCTGGCCGTGCTGGCCGCCGGACTCGTCGTGATGACCGGCCTCAAGACCGGAGCCACATTCCTGAGCTCCTATTTCATGGTGCCGATCAGGTCGGGCGTGGTGCGCGACATACGCAATGAAATGTATGACAAGCTCCTGACGCTCCCCATAGGCTTCTTTACCAACGAAAGCAAGGGCGACGTGATGGCCCGCATGAGCTCGGACGTGACCGAGATCGAGACCTCGATCATGGCCTCGCTCGATATGCTCTTCAAGAATCCCGTCATGATCATAGTGTGTCTCGCCACGATGATAGCGCTCTCATGGCAGCTGACACTGTTTGTGCTCGTGCTCCTGCCGATAGCCGGCATGGCGATGGGGCGCATCGGCAAGCGCCTCAAGAGAGTGAGCCTCGAGGGGCAGCAGCAGTGGGGCAAGATCATGGCCAACATCGAGGAGACGCTGGGCGGACTGCGCATTGTCAAGGCTTTCAATGCCGAGACAAGGATGGAAAACCGGTTTCATAAGGAGACACAGCGATTCTATCGTATCTCAAACCGTGTGGCACGCCGTCAGGCCCTGGCCCACCCCATGAGCGAGTTTCTGGGAACCCTCACCATAGCCATTGTCCTATGGTTTGGCGGCTCGCTCATCCTCGGCGGCGCAAGCAGCATCGACGCGCCCGAGTTCATCTATTACATGATCATCTTCTACAACATCATAAACCCCGCCAAAGAGCTCTCCAAAGCTGTCTATTCCATCCAGAAAGGTATGGCGTCGATGACCCGCATCGACCGCATCCTGTCGGCTGTCAATCCCATTGCCGATCCGGCCGGTCGCGTGCCCAAGATGCCCGAGCCGCTGAGGGGCGAGATCGTCTACCGCGACGTCACATTCGGCTACGATCCGGCTCACAAGGTTGTGGAGGGTATAGACCTGACCATAAAGCCTGGCGAGACGGTTGCCCTGGTCGGGCAGAGCGGAAGCGGCAAGTCAACGCTGGCCGATCTGCTGCCGAGGTTCTATGATGTTGACAAAGGCTCGATCACGATCGACGGAATCGATATCAGGGATATGCGCGTGCGCGATCTGCGGTCGCTCATGGGCAATGTCAATCAGGAGGCCATCCTCTTCAATGACACCATTTTCAACAACATAGCCTTCGGAGTGGAAGGAGCCACGAAAGAAGCCGTGGAGGAAGCCGCCCGCATAGCCAACGCCCACGAGTTTATCCTCGCCACCGAAGATGGCTACGACACCGTCATCGGCGACCGCGGATGCCGCCTCTCCGGAGGCCAGCGCCAGCGCCTCTCCATTGCCCGCGCCATTCTCAAGAATCCACCGGTGCTCATTCTCGATGAAGCCACCTCAGCCCTCGACTCGGAGAGCGAGAAGCTGGTCCAGGAGGCACTGGAACGCCTGATGGCCTCACGCACAACCCTCGTCATAGCCCATCGCCTGTCGACCATCCGCAATGCCTCACTGATATGCGTGATCAGCGAAGGGCGGATCGTGGAGCGCGGCACCCACGAGGAGCTGCTCGCCCTCGGAGGCCACTATGCGCGCCTCGTCGAGATGCAATCGATCAGGAGCTGACCCCGCGCTATATGCGCTCGACGCAGCAGTTATTAAGCGCCCCGGAAAGGAAACTTTTGGGGCGCTTGCTTGTTATAAAAGAAAAATTGAGTAATTTTGCAGCAAATTAGGGCGCATGAGCGATGCTTTTTTCGATTATATGCGTCTCCTCCCATCCCTACCGCCAGATTTATATCCTTCCGTGTATTCCGCCGGCGAGCGTCGATCATCACGGATCTCCTCCTCCCCTCTCTCCCCTACACCTCTATCTGTAATTCCACCCTCCCCAAACCAAGGGATTAAAGTGTCGCATAGCGGCATCTCCACGAGTCGGCGTGACGATCACGACATGCTTTAAAGCCGGCTCCGCACATCACGAAAAATTTCTCCACTTCCATATATACCAATGCATAGATACGAAGATCTGCTCTCCATGCCCGACGAGCGTATTGTCGAGATTGCACGCGAGATGGGCAATGACAAAGCCGACAGCGCCGAGCGCATGGACAACATATATTTCATCCTCGACCAGCAGGCCATAAATGCCGGATCGGCCGCCTCTGAGAAAGCGGCGGGACGCGCCGCTAAGGAACCGCGCCAGAAGCGCGACCGCAAGCAGCGTCAGGCCAAAGACACCACCGCCGAAGAAAAACCGGCTCCCGAAACCGCCCCTGCCGACGACGGCGACAACAGCACTCCCGTCGCCGACCCTGTGGAAGAAGCTCCGGCGGCGCCCAAACGTCGCGGGCGCAAGTCAAAGGCCCAGAAAGAGGCTGAAGCCGCTGCCAAAGCGGCTCAGGAGCAGATCCAGACTCAGGAGCAGGCCTCATCCGAGCAGACTCAGGCTGCCGCACCCGAAGGGCAGCAACCATCTGATGAGACTCAGGGCGAAGCTGCGGCACCCAAACGCCGGGGCCGAAAAGGAGCCTCCAAAAACGCTACTCCGGCTGAAGACAAGCCCGACAACACAGCAACATCTGAACAGATGGCCCCCGAAGCTCCGGCTCCAGCATCGACCGAAATGCCTCAGCAGCTGTCGGCTCCTGTAGCCGACAGTCAGGCTGCCGGTGAGGCTCCGGCCCTCCCCGCAGTCAAGGAGCAGCAGCCTGAGCCTGACACTACCGCCGGACAACGTCCACAGCCCCAGCAGCAGAATCAGCAGCCCCGACGCGATTTCCGTCCCGGCAAGGATTCGAGCTTAGGCACCTTCTTCCCCGCATCGCCGGGCAAGAAGTTTGTTCCACGCTCGCAGCGCGAGAAAGAGGAGGCAGCCGCCGCAGCAGCAATAGCCTCGGCCACCGCCCCCATCGTCATAGCCGAGCCCTGGCAGCAGGAGCAGGCTCAGCAGAATATGCAGGGTCAGGGGAAGAAAAACAAGAAAAACCGTCAGCAGAATCAACCCAACCAGCAGCCCTATCGCCAGAATCCGCAGGATCGCTACAACTTCGACGGCATCATCCAGTCGCAGGGCGTTCTCGAGATCGTGCCCGAGGGCTACGGATTCCTCCGCTCAGCCGACTACAACTATATGCCATCACCCGACGATGTCTACGTCACTCAGCAGCAGATCAAGCAATATGGTCTCCGCCCGGGCGATCTCGTCGAGGCAAGCATCCGCGCTCCCAAGCCATCCGAAAAATATTTCCCCCTCACGGGTGTGATCAAAGTCAATGGCCGCCATCCCGAGTTTATCCGCGACCGCGTGCCCTTCGAGCATCTCACTCCCCTCTTCCCCGACGAGAAATTTAACCTCACCGGTGGCTCGTCGTCAAACATTTCCACCCGCGTGGTCGATATGTTCGCCCCCATAGGCAAAGGTCAACGCGGCCTCATCGTAGCCCCGCCCAAGACCGGTAAGACCGTTCTGCTCAAGGACATAGCCAACGCTATTGCCGAGAATCATCCCGAGACCTACATCATGATCCTGCTCATCGACGAGCGCCCCGAGGAGGTGACCGACATGAGCCGCAGCGTCAACGCCGAGGTGATTGCATCGACATTCGACGAGCCCGCCGAGCATCATGTGAGGATTGCCCAGATCGTGATCGACAAGGCCAAGAGAATGGTTGAGTGTGGCCACGACGTTGTGATCCTGCTCGACTCCATCACCCGTCTGGCCCGCGCCTACAACACCGTGCAGCCCACCTCGGGCAAGATCCTTTCGGGTGGCGTCGAGGCCAACGCCCTCCAGAAGCCAAAGCGGTTCTTTGGCGCGGCACGCAATATCGAGGGAGGCGGATCGCTCACGATCATAGCCACAGCCCTCACCGAGACCAACTCGCGCATGGACGAGGTGATCTTCGAGGAGTTTAAGGGCACCGGCAACATGGAGCTCCAGCTCGACCGCAAGCTCGCCAACAAGCGCATCTTCCCCGCTGTCGACATCATGGCTTCGTCCACCCGCCGCGACGATCTCCTGTTCCGCCCCGAGACCCAGAGCCGAATGTGGATCCTCCGTCGCTTCCTGTCCGACCGCAATCCGATCGAAGCCATGGAATTCATAAAAGACCGCATGGAGCGCACCCGCGACAACGACGAGCTCCTGCGCACAATGGGCGACTGATGACCATCGAAGTCTCCGATCTCTCCCTGCCCCAGCTTGCCCCATACGCCGGCCTGACGGAAGCGCAGCTTCGCTCGCGTCTCCGTCCGGCCGACGCTCTGTTTATTGCCGAGAGCCCCAAAGTGATCTCAGTGGCTCTTGATGCCGGATATGAGCCTGTGAGCCTCCTGTGTGAGGCGCGCCACATAACCGGCGATGCCGCCGGGATCATTGCCCGCTGCCCCGCCGATATGCCCGTCTACACCGCCTCGCGCGAGACTCTGGCCACCCTGACCGGCTACACCCTCACGCGAGGAGTGCTCTGCGCCATGCGCCGCCCCGTCCTGCCCGATCCGGCCGGAATCTGTGCTGATGCAAGCCGGGTGGCAGTGATCGACGGTGTGACCGACACCACAAACATTGGCGCAATATTCCGCTCGGCTGCCGCCATAGGAGTCGACGCGGTGCTCCTCACCCCGACAGCGTGCGATCCGCTCAACCGCCGCGCCGTCCGCGTGTCGATGGGATCGGTCTTTCTCGTTCCGTGGGCCTATCTGCCCGCGGGATTTCTGCCTGATCAGCTGCGCGACCTCGGTCTTACTTCGGTGGCACTGGCACTCTCCGACCGCTCCGTGCCCATCGACTATCCTCCCCTCAAGGAGATAGCGCGCATGGCCATGATCCTCGGCACCGAGGGCGACGGACTGGCGCCCGAAGTGATTGCCGGAGCCGACTTCACCGCCCGCATACCGATGGCCCACGGTGTCGACTCGCTAAATGTTGCAGCCGCTTCAGCGCTGGCCTTCTGGGAGTTAAGACGTAGATAATTCTTGATAGCAAAAATATTCTTTCGGGTGTCGCTAACTTTTGCGGCACCCGAAATGTTATATAGTCATAACTAACGATAAAAAAAACTCCGGTAGCGTTTCAACACTCACGCTTCGCTATCATAAATTAACGAAACAACACAAACCCACACCACAAAACCCAATCTTATTCTCCTATGAAAAAGAGCACCACAATCCTCGCCGCCGCACTTCTGACCGGCGCTGCCGCTTGGCTCACACCCTCCGTTTCCGCTCAGGAACCTCAAGCACTTGCACCCACAAATCTCCGCTCCAACTGGAGCATAGGCGTCAATGGTGGCGTCACCACTCCCCTCCATAATTCAGCCTTCTTCGGCGGCATGCGTGGCGCCGTAGGTCTCGATCTTCAGAAACAGATTTCACCCGCTTTCGGTGTTGGCGTTGAAGGCGCATGGGGCTTCAATACATCCTCATGGCCCGGTTATGTCCACTCTTCCACCGCTTTCGACTCACAGTATATCGGCGCTTACGGTGCCGCAAACCTCATGAACCTCTTCGGTGGCTACCAGTGTGGCACGCGCCCGTTTGAGATCGAGGCAGTTGCCGGCGCCGGTTGGGGCCACAACTTCGTCAACTCGGCCAACGGCAAGGACTGGAACTATTTCGCCACCAAAGTTGGTCTTAACTTCAACTTCAATGTGAGCAAGAATGTGGCTATTCAGCTCAAGCCTGCCGTGACATGGAACATGAGCGACGCCCATGTTGCTCAGACCTCAGCCGCCTACAATGTCAACAAAGCCAACTTCTCGCTCATGGCTGGCGTGAAGGTTAATCTCGGCGACGGCTTCGAGTGCGTCCGTCCCTACGACGCTGCCGAAGTCAACGCCCTCAACGCTCAGGTCAACGAGCTCCGCGCCGCTGTGGCTCAGGCTTCTGCCGATGCTGAGGCCGCTGCCGCAATAGCCGCCGCATATCAGGCTCAGCTCGCCGAGTGTCAGAGCCAGACTCCGCAGGTGATCACCCAGACCACTACCGACCTCGAGAGCGTGCGCTTCGTATTCTTCAAGCTCGCCTCCTCACAGGTAACCCCCGACCAGATGCCCAACGTAGAGATGATCGCCGACTACATGAAGCACAATCCCTCATCGACCGTTGTCATCAAGGGCTATGCCTCTCAGGACGGTAACCTCGACTTCAACCTCAAGCTCGCCCAGAACCGCGCCGAGAGCGTCAAGAACCTCCTCGTGAAGAAATACGGCATCTCCGACAGCCGCATCAAAGCCGAGGGCGAAGGCATCGGCCACATGTTCAAGGAAGAAAGCTGGAACCGAGTTTCCATCTGCACAATTGACGATTAAGGAAAACCGTTGAATAATGCCCCGGAGGGGAGGCTGTCTGCAGCAATGCAACAGCCTCCCCTCCTCTATTTTTTGTGTGACGCAAATGTCATATTTACCGTTTAAATTGACATATATCCGGATCTAATTGCTACATTTGCAAAATAATTACATATTAACCCATTAAAATGGTATTAGAAATAGCACTCACCAACTTCTTCTCCATAAATGAAAAGGTAGTTCTGGATATGCAGGCCGCCAATATCCAGACAAAGGAAGCCCGCGCTCTCAAAGACAATATATTTAGCATCGGGAATGAACGACTGCTCAAAACCGTTGCCATATACGGCGCTAATGCTTCTGGTAAAAGCAATATTATCAAGGCTATCAAGGCGGCTGTCGGTATGATACTCGATTCCCACAATTACAACGAAGGGGATCGTTTCGGTTTCAAGCCATTCAAATTCGGTGATAAAGATGCGACCAGCGAGTTTTATATTCGCTTCATTATTGATGGAATCGAGTATGAATATTCTTTTTCATGCACCCGCGACGAGATAATTACCGAAAACCTCTATTACTATCCCAAAGGGAGGAGAGCATTGATTTTCGCACGCGATGAGCGCAAAGCCGGAGGCAAAAAAGAGAAATATGAATTTGCCAACGTTATCCGGCGTCCGATGGATGTTGCGTCAAACACCTCCCGTAAAACATTGTATATATCTCGTGCCAGTCAGATGGACAGGGATAAGGCAAAGGAGATATACCGATGGTTTAATGATCAGCTGGTTTTCAGTCACCGTGGCACGACAACTGCGGTTGCCACCGACCGCCTCCTGGGAGATAATAAAGATGTTGTTCTCCGGGCTTTGAGAGCCGCAGACAGCGATATTGTTGAGTTTTCTTTTAAAGATGGTGAGCTTACCACATTCCACCGCCGCAATCCATCATTGCCATTTGAATTTAACACCGAAGAGTCGGAAGGCACAAAAATCCTGTTCAAGATCATGCTGACGGTCATGGATGTGGTGCGCAACAACAAAGTGATGTTTCTCGACGAAGTAGAGACCAGTTTGCACACCCGTTTGGTGGAGTTTCTCATAGGCCTGTTCCATTCAAGCAAATCGGCTCAACTGATTTTTACTACCCACAACACTCACCTTCTCGACATGAAACGCTTCCGTAAAGACCAGATCTTTTTTGTCAACAAGCGAGATGACAGTTCTTCCGACCTATATTCACTATTTGACTACAAGGACTTCCGGGAGAAGATGGATCTCGAGAAAGCCTACCTTCAGGGGCGCTTCGATGCCGTGCCTTATATCAATGAATTTGAAAACATCTGACAATGGCTCGAAAAGCAAAACAACCGCGTGGAAAGAAGATGAATCCGACTTTCTTCGTTTTCTGCGAAGGCAAGACGGAGGCCGCCTACGTTGATTTGTTGCGTCGCAGTTTCCGGGTGCCGGTAGAAATCATTGCGAGGGTAAGCGACTCCAATATCTCCCAACCATACATCGACCGATGCAAACGCGACAGGTTTACAACGACGGATGATAAGACATTTTTGATGTTTGATCTTGATGTGCCCGGCATGCTCGAACACTTGCAGAAGATAAAGGATACCATTCTGCTGCTTTCAAATCCATGCATCGAATATTGGTTTGTATTGCACTACCACGACATGAATAAGGTGCTTTCTGCGGCCCGATGCGTTGCCTTATTGAAAAACTTAGACCCTGAATATGCGAAAGGCTCCCTTTCCTCGGCTATGCAAAAGAGATTGATCAATGCCATTGAAGATGCTGCAAAGCGGGCGAAAGCAAAAGATGCTTACTCGAATCCGTCATCGACAATCCATCTATTGACCGATGAGATCCTTAAATGTAAGAAATTCTGACCCTGTGTGAAGTATAACCCGGAGGGTCGCCCCTTCCGGGCTACATCGCTTATTAGTCCAGTCGACTTGTCTGGATAATTGGTCTGTTTTTGTGTGAGTCGAGGAGCGACAATGTCCGTTCATAGCACTCCATAAAGCACCCCGACGACGTTGGGAGAGCCTCGCAGAGGCGATGA
>CAYWWE010000044.1:0-17505 GCA_964461785.1 uncultured Bacteroides sp. | reverse complement strand
GCCAGACGCGTTATCGGTTGTCGACAGGGCATTTTTCACTGCCTCCATCGACTGGAGCGCTGCTGTAGCTGCCTGATAATGACGTGTGTTGGTGAGCAATGCCTGATCGAAGATCGAAGGGTCGATTCTTCGCGACAGGCAGTCAATCAGCGGTCTAATGCCTTCGCGGTTCGTAGCCGTGATCTTTAGGACTTCCGAAGCTCTATCAATAATTCCTTTGTCAAGCGGGGTATGATCGTCAATAAGATCAGATTTATTGATGGCTAAGATCAGTATTGCCTCCGGTTGCATTGCCTCCTCAACAACGGCCGCCGCTTCTTCATGCGAACGGGGTCGAGTGGGATCAATGACCCACACCACAACTGATGCCTTTCTTATGGCGTCGGCCGATCGAGATATGCCGATTTCTTCGATCTCGTCAGCTGGATCCTGACGTAGACCGGCCGTGTCGACAATGCGGAATGTTGTGCCATTGATCTCAACAATATCTTCTATCGTGTCACGCGTGGTACCGGCGATCGGACTGACTATTGCTCTATCATCCTCAGCCAATGTGTTGAGAAGAGTTGATTTACCTACATTAGGCGCTCCGACTATAGCAAGAGGAATTCCCTCTTTGATTGCCTTAGCAGTGGAAAATGATTCGGTCAGCCGCTTAAGCACGCTAATAATCTCGTCAGAAATTCCAAGCAGTTCGGTGCGTGATGCAAAAGTCACGTCTTCTTCCGAAAAATCAAGCTCAAGCTCGATAAGAGAAGCCAGTTGAAGCAATTGTCCCCGCAATTCCGACAATGTCCTGGAGAGTTGTCCTCTCATCTGATTCATCGCAATTCTATGCGAGCTGCGCGACGTTGCCGAGATGAGATCCGCCACAGCCTCGGCCTCGGCCAGGTCAAGATGGCCGGCGGTGAATGCCCGCCGGGTATATTCTCCAGGCTCGGCAAGACGGCACCCGCTGTCTATCAGGAGGTTCATCAATTGTGACTGCACATAAACAGAGCCATGCACAGACAATTCTACCGTATCATCTCCCGTATATGAATGTGGAGCACGGAACACAGTCGCTACCGTCTGGTCAAGAATTTCTCCAGTCTGCGGATTAAAAATATTACCAAGATGACAAGTATGTGACTGGCATTCCTCCAGACGCCGACCCTTCCAGATCTTTCCAACCACACCAAAAGCATCGGGTCCGCACACTCTCACCACGGCTATTCCCCCTCGACCCTGAGGGGTAGCGATAGCAGCTATCGTATCCCGATTCATTTCTTTCTTTTGGGTTTTATGGTTGACCAAAACGGAAAATCGGCTTTCGATTCAATAGCGTCTTCTATTGAATCAGGGAGTGATGAGAAGAAATCATATCCTGTCAGCTCTTCGATCTCGTCAACAGTTGTAGCACTTTCCTGCAATCCGCCTGCCACCCTGCCATTAGGCATTATAAAGCCTATAGCCCTGATAGGCTGAGCATAAGGTGCCAGAACAACCTTGAAAAACGACTGCGGCACAGCGACCCTATTATCGCCTATAAACTCTTTAGGCGCCGGATTAAACACCGGACCCGCGATTATGATGATCGCGCTGTCGGCCTGGGCCCACTGCCGGCACTTCTCCTCAAGCGTTCGCCAGCTACCAGTATTAAGCTCTCTGGCCTGAGGACAAATATTCGTGAGAAAGAACGACTCCCGCATTGACTCATCACTCCATTTCATATCTCCTGCCGGAGCCATGTGGCCCCTATCATAGCCTGAATAAAGATAGTCATAAGTCTCCGCGCATCCTTCAACATCAGGATCCTGAGCAAATTTATCATAACGGGGAGTGCTACCCTTAGTTTCCTCGCCGGTCAACTCCCAAGCAACCCAGTTCGGAATATGCATCCGAGGATTAAAAGCAGCCGTATATCCTTTGTAGTGTACGATTTGTGAGGGCACCGAGTCAGGCATGACAACATTCATCAGTTCCGCAGCCTCGCCTTCCATAACATACTCCTTCTCCTCCCCCCTATGCTCCTTCACGGCAGCATATATTGAGAGGATTACCAATATCATCAGTCCGACAGCAGTGGCTCTCCACCCGCCCGATTTCTTCCTGCGTCTTGATGCAGTTTTATATGATTTCTTACGTTTAGTTGCCATAATTTTCAAGCACATGATTAATGATTTCCGAGATTTCAGCAATCTGGTTCTGGTCTGTTGCCGACGACACCGGGAGCGACACTACCTCTTCAGCAAGCCGGCTTGCTATCCGGCAGTTGTTTCCGCATGAAATGTAGGGTGCCATTGCCCTCTGCCTGTCAATCGCCACTGGATAATGCACAGCCGTCTCAACACCAAACCGTTTAAGTTCCGTCCGGAATTTCTCCCGGGAGATGCCGGTGCATCTAACCACATATTGATGAACCGCATCGCCTTCCCCGGGGGGCAAAGGCAACAGCAGTCCCCTGCCCTTTTTTATTTCTCTGCCATAGATCCGGGCATTTTGTCGCCTGGCCTCATTCTCCTCATTCACAAAGGGCAGTTTCACGTTAAGCATAGCCGCCTGAATCGGATCCAACCTACAGTTAAAACCCGCCATATCGCAATGATAGCGAGTCCTCTCTCCATAGTTGGCCAGTATCCTTATCGTTTCAGCAAGCTCGCGGTCGCGAGTCACCACCGCTCCCGCATCTCCCAACGCTCCGACATTCTTAGCCGGATAGAAACTGAACGCCGCTGCATCCGTCCATTCGCCGGGGCGGACGCATCTTCCGTCCTTCATCATCCGATACGCACCGATAGCCTGCGCGGCATCCTCCACCATTATCAGATCCTTTGCCTTACAGATCTCAACGAGACGCTCCGTCACAGCCATACACCCATACAGATCGACCGGCATCACAGCCCTGACATCTCCACAAGCCAGTCGCTCAATCTCCTCCGGATGGAGCAGGAAATCGTCTGGCGATGGATCAGCAAACACCGGCCTCAATCCGGCATGGACTATTGCAAGCGCCGAGGCAATAAAAGAGTTTGCCGGAACAATCACCCCATCGCCTTTTTTCAACCGTCCCACCTCAATCAGTGCCCGAAGAATCAGTGTAAGAGCATCCAACCCGGTCGAAACACCAACCGAGTGGTCAACTCCACACATTTCCCCAAGTCTGCTTTCCAACGCCTCTACCTCACTTCCGGCTATATATCTGCCCGACGCGATAACCCGGGCCGCTGCCTGCGAGAGCATCGGTTCAAAACGTCTGTTGAGCTTCTCCAGCGGTAGGAATGGATATTTCACTGATTGCGTTTGCATGCGGTAAGCGAAAGAAAATCAGTATAGTCCCTCACATAATCCTCTTCATCAAAGAGAGTGGAGCAGAGGGCAAGCGCCACTGCACCGGCCGAAAATGAATGGACCGTCCGCCATATTCCGGCAGGAATATACAGCGCCTGCGACGGATGCCTGAGGGTGAAACTCCGGCTGACAACACCGTCATCGAGCGTGACATCAAAACATCCTGCAACAGCGACCAAAAGTCGATGCTCCCTGCGGTGGGAGTGTCCACCCCTCTCGGCCCCGGCCGGAAGATCATAAAGGTAATACACCCGTTTCACATCAAACGGCAATACACCGCCCCCGTTATCTGCAACCGTGAGCAAGCTGCGATCCGACACAATCGACGGAAGGGTGATAATCCTTACATCCGCTACCGACGACGAAAAATGAGCATCCGTATGAGCCGTCATCTCTCTCTACCGATTAATTTGAAAAACTCGTCATGCGAACGTATGTAGTCGGCCTCATCGTATGAGCCCGATGATAGAACGAGCGCAACCGAATTAGCCGCAAACCCGTGGAGTTCGCGCCATGTCATAGGCGGCATCAGCAAACCCTCCGCCGGCTTGTCAAGCCGGCGGGTCATCGGACCCGATTCACCGTCTGTCACAACGGTAAAACTTCCCGAAAGAGCCATGATCAGCTCCCACTGGCTGCGATAGGCATGACCGTAGCGCCAGTCACCCGATGCAACCCCGGTGAGCCAATACACCCTTCTGATCTCAAAAGGTATCTGCGCCGAATTTTCTATAAACGACAGATCGCCTCTTGGATCAGCAATTTTTGGAAGATCTATAAGCTGAGGATATGGCATTGCTCTGCAAAGTTACGCATTATTCAGTATATGCGTGCTGCCTGTCAACGGTCGGATGCAACAAATTTTGCAACCGAAGAGTCAGTATTGCGCCCAATCACCACCGTAGCAGCGGCCTTGATATCATCTCCGGCATTTTCCATCGCCACCGCAACATCAGCCACCGATAGCATGGCCATATCGTTGTGGCTGTCACCGAAAACAACCAGCCTTTCGGCGCCCAAACGCCTCTTTAACTCCAATACAGACGCACCCTTGCTCACTCCAGGAGCAAACACCTCGACAAATCCTTTCTCCGGATTAAACACATCCCCGTAGATCGACACCGCACAATCTGTCTTGCTTCTAACCGCGGCTGCGGCCCTTTCAACCTGATCTCTTGAGCCGATGCCAAACACGAGAAGCGATGGATTCAGGCCCGGATTAGGCGCGATCCTTATCTGTTTGAGCGGCAAGTCGCGCCGCTCATCCACAAAAGCCCTCTCCGCCGAAGTGAGGATCCCGAAGCGAGGCCGACCGTCGGGGATCCGTCCGTAGGTATAAATCATCCCCGCCGGCGCATCAATCGTATATGTAAATGGAGCAAGCCCGCAATCAAGCATGGCTCTCTCCGCTATCTCCACTGCCGCGGGGTCCATAATCTTTACTTCCGAATAGCGCTTCTCGTCCCTGTGCCACAACGCGGCGCCGGTCATCACAATGGCCGGAATATGGGGTCCGATCTCAGGCGGGAGAATAAGGTCCACGGTGGCCGGAGTGCGTGCGGTGGCGATTGTAAAGAGCTGGTTGGCGCCGAGATGAGTCAGGATATCCCTCGATTCATCTGACACACGGCTGTCACTGCCAAATAGCGTACCGTCAAGATCTGAAACGTATAGTGTAGTCATTTATGCTTTAGGTAACAGGATTGTAAACGTTGTCCCCGCCCCGGGTGCCGACGCAGACACAAATATCTTTCCGTCGTGATATTGCTCGATTATCCGGCGTGCGAGGGTTAGCCCGAGACCCCACCCACGACTCTTGGTTGTGTAGCCGGGACGGAAAACAGTTTTAAAATCGCGCCGCGACATACCCTTCCCCGTATCTTTCACATCAATCCTTACATAAGGAATCCGACGGTTTCCCTGCGTGGTTTCCGAGGTTGATATGTCAATGGATCCATGTCCGTCCATAGCATCCACGGCATTCTTTATCAGGTTTTCAAGCACCCATTCAATAAGCGGTTCCGACATGGCCACCTGAAAGTCCCCTGCCCCACAGTTCACTTCGAGACTGACCCTTGATGAGATCCGTGTGGCCATATATGCAGCAATGCGGCACACCACCGTATTGGCATCCGCAATTTCAAGCTCGGGTTTTGATCCGATCTTGGAAAATCGCGAAGCCACAGAGGCCAGACGTCTTACATCCTTGTCCATCTCTCCGGCAACATCTTTATCTATCCCAAATGATGGAAGGAGTTCGATCCAGGCCATAAGGGAGGAGATCGGAGTGCCAAGTTGATGAGCGGTTTCCTTTGAAAGTCCAACCCAAACCTTGTTCTGCTCAGCTCTCTTGGAGGCAGACACGGCAAGATAAACCACGATAACGAATACGATCATCACCGCAAGCTGGATATAAGGGAAATAGCTTAGAAGACGCAGTGTGCGGCTTTCTTCGTAGTAAAGATGCTGAGTCACTCCCGGAGCGATCTGAATATCAATGACACGAGGCGAAGATCGCAACGCATCGAGCCTACCCTGCAGATATACCATATTTCGATCAGAAATATAGAGCGGGTTTTGCGAATCGACCGGTTCCGGCAGCCTGAAATTGCGGTGATCGATGATAATATTGTCATCGTCTGTGAGCAACACCGGTATCGTGGTATTGTCCTGAACTATAGCCAGAGGGAATTCAATATTTGTACCCGGAGCCGACGAAACAATCTCTCGTGTAGCATCGGCCCATAGCTGCATCCTATGGCGCTCCTGCTCCGCCAGATCCCTCACTATATTGTTGGAGATGTAGAGAAACACACCCACAACCGCGAGCGACACAAGCAAAAAGGCAATGGATGCATAGCGCCTGACCGGAAAGATTTTCATATTTTTTAAACGCATGAATCCTCCCTTTATTGCGCTACTCATCCCTCTCCGCAAAATTATAGCTGCGTTTCTTTTCCCTTCAATTAGTTTGGAGTGTAAGAAAAAAGCACTACCTTTGCAGCGTTGTACATCACTACAACACCACTCCACGCAATAAAAATCAATCCGACAATAATATGAAACGTATTGCATCACTCTTAATTGGCGCAGCCATCTCGGCCCTTGCCGCAAATGCCCAGCTACTCTGGAAAGTGGAAGGCAACGGCCTTGCCGCTCCATCATATATCTTCGGCACCCATCATGTAGCTCCCGCAGACATGGTGTCGCGTGTCGAAGGACTCACCGATGCCCTTGATGCCGTAGCGGCTGTATATGGCGAGGTCAATATGGTCGATCTCAATCCGATGGAGATGCAACAGATGATCATGCCCCACATCATGGCCCCGTCTGATTCCACCCTCTCCGTCCTGTTTACACCACAGCAGCTCGACAGCATCCAGACCATTTTCCAGGCCTATGCGGGCCAGCCTGTAGACCTTGCCCAGATGAACATGGTCAAACCCGTCATGCTCTCGACTCAGCTTGCCGTGATGCAATCAATGAAAGCCTTCCCTGACTTCAACCCCCAGGCCCAGCTTGATGCAACGATCCAGAATATGGCTAAAGCTGCCGGAAAGGAAGTCGACGGTCTTGAGACATTCGAATATCAACTCGGAATCCTCTATGACACTCCACTCTCCGAGCAGGCCCAAGATCTCATGGAAGTGATCCGTCACGACGATGAAGCCGTAGAGAAAGCCACGACTCTGGCCAATGCCTATCAGAACGCCGACCTCGACGCGATAAGCGCCACCCTCTATGACGACCCCGAGATGACCCGGGCAAAACTTGAGAAGTTGCTTCTCATCCGCAATCGTGACTGGGCTTCCAGACTCCCCGCCATAATGAATGACAAATCCGTGCTGGTCGTGGTGGGCTGTGGCCATCTGCCCGGCGACGAAGGTCTGATCTCTCTGCTCCGCAATGCCGGATTTACCATTACCCCCGTCGACGAGAAGAAATGATTGAATTCAACAACGTCACTTTCCGCTACCGTCACTCCGGATTTGATGCCCTCCGGAATATATCCTTCTCCCTTGATGACGGGATATATATTCTGTTGGGCGAAAACGGAGCGGGTAAGACAACACTCCTTCATCTCGCATCATCACTGCTCTTTCCCTCTTCGGGATCTGTCCTGATCGACGGAGCAGACAGTACCAGACGCCTGCCCTCGACCCTGCGCAGCCTCTATTTCGTTGAGGATAATGCCGAGATGCCGGCCGACACCATCAATCAGCTTGCCCGGCTCCACGGATCGGTGTTCTATCCCGGGTTCGATTCAGACATGCTGGCCGATAATCTCGCTGCCTTTGCCATCGATCCCGATATTCCGCTCGATCGTATGTCGCTCGGTCAGCGTAAGAAGGCGATCGCAGCTTATGCCCTCGCCCTTAGAGCCGACATTCTGCTGCTCGATGAGCCCGCCAACGGTCTTGATATCGGAAGCCGCGACATACTCCGCAACATGATGGCCCGGTGCATCGAACCGGGGCAATCCGTTATTGTCTCGACCCACACCACAGCCGACATTCAGCCGCTTTCCGACGGTCTGATCATGCTCCGCAATGGGGTGCTCATGTTTGCCCGGTCATCGGCCGACATAATTTCACGCCTTGCTTTCAGGACCTTCAACATTCCGCCGCGCGACTCTCTGTTTACGATGAGCGACTACGGGCGTTTCCGATGCATCGTTCCAGCCGAGTCCGACTCCCCCACTGAGATCGACATCCATCTGCTTTATTGCGCCATGCAGAGCGAGGCAGCTGAATCCATTCTAAAAATCCTCCATTCATGACATCGCAACCGGACAATCTTTCAGGCAACAGCTTCTCATTTCAGCGGGTTAAGGCACTGATGCGCCTGATGTGGCCCCGAATCCGCAACACCTTCCTCGTATATCTTGCAGTAGGTATAGCCACCATGATTCCGATTCTGCTGCTTATGCGTCTATCCTACTTTCTCACTCTCCTCCCCTTCGCGGTTTTCATTCCCGCTATCCTCTACTACATCTCCCCGGTGTTTGCCACCTCGACCATGACCGCCTCTCAGGCCACACTCCTCCCGGCTACCCCGGGAGAAAAGCTATTGGCCGTCGGTCTCTACAGCATTGTCATCCTCCCGGCAGCCGTCTATCTCCTCCCCCAGATTGCGAGTTATATTTCCCTTTTCCACGCTGATGCCTTTTGCCGGTTGCATATCCCGCTCCAGAGCTTCTACTTCAAGAATCCCTTCTGGCTCGTGATGAATTATCTATCAGGATGTCTGCCTCTTTTCGTTTGCCTTTACAGCGCCCTCTCCAATCCCGGTAAAAAATGGAGGCCTGCGCTCATGGGTCTTCTGACAGTGCTGATCATTGGTCTGATAGGGGGCTTCTATGGCGGTATCAAGGCTTTCCGGATAGGTGTTTCTGCAGCTACCAGCAAAATTCAGTCTGGCATGATCAGTGAGCAGGAGATATCCGCACAGATTATGGACGATATCCTGGGCTTCCTCCCGGTGATAATAGTGGTATGTATACTGCTGTGCGCGTGGTTTCTCCGGCTGTGCTACCGGCGCATAGCTTCCCGCCAGATCTGACGACATTACTTCATTATGGATCTGAATATTAACGCTTCGCGCCCGATCTACCTGCGGATTGTCGACTATGCCATGAGCCATATCCTGTCCGGAGTCTGGACAGCCGATCAGAGAATTCCATCGGTCAGGGAGCTCTCGGTGGAGATGGCAGTCAACACCCACACTGTCCTCAAGGCTTTCGATATGCTCAGCGATGCCGGAATAATAGTCAGCCGCCGGGGAATGGGATATTTCCTCACCCCCGATGCACGTAGCAAGGTCGACGAAATGCGGAGGAATGAATTCTACTCAACAACATTACCCGAGCTCGCGTCGACATTGCGCGAGCTCGGGATAACTCTTGATGATCTTGCAAGCCACCTCAGGCCGCTGCTATGACCGGCCTATACTATCTCTTTGCCGAACGGAAACAGGGCGAGCCTCATCAGCTTGAAATGCTGTAAACCGAATGGGATTCCGACTATTGTAATGCAGAACAGAAGTCCCCAGCCCAGATGTGTCAGGGCTATCGGAATACCGCCCACTATCCACCAGATTATGTCGAGCACAACAGCAAGACACCCCGACGGCATTCCGTCGCTTCCAACTATCTTTGACCCGAACGGCAGCAATGCCACCTGTGCAAGTTTCATGGTCTGAAGACCAAACGGAATTCCAACGATAGTGACCATCATCAGAACACTCGACACAACGTATTCAACGGCAATCATGAAGCCGCCAAACACTATCCAGATGATATTGAGCAGAAGATTCATTTGCCGGGGAAAGCTGACATTACGGGAGTCATCTTGGCGCGGATCTTCTCCGTTGCAAGATTACCGATCGACCCTATATGTGTGTGATGGATCTCACGCGTGGGTTTATATCGACCCTCCTGCACCGCCATGCCAACCTGCTTGTAGGCGTCGCGGAAAGGCACGCCCTGCAACACGAGACGGTTCACATCCTCGACAGTAAACAGATAGTCGTAGCGCGGATCTTCGAGTATATCATGTCGGATTCGGATATGGCGGAGCATGAACTCACACATCTCCAGGCAAGAACACAACTCTGTAGTTGCAGGAAACAGAATATCTTTCATGAGCTGGAGGTCGCGATTGTAGCCGAGCGGGAGATTGGCGTTGAGCAGGGCAAGTTCGTTGGGAATGGACTGAAGCCGGTTGCACTTGCCGCGCATTATCTCAAACACGTCGGGATTCTTCTTATGAGGCATGATCGACGACCCGGTGGTCAACTCATCGGGGAATGAGACGAATCCGAAGTTCTGGCACATCCACATGCAGACATCCATTGCCATACGGCCAAGAGTTGCGGCCACGGCTGCAATGGCCACGGCCACTGCACGCTCCGTCTTGCCGCGGCTCATCTGGGCTGCCACCACATTATAGTGGGGATACTCGAAGTTGAGCAGACGGGTGGTCATCTCCCTGTCGAGAGGGAACGATGATCCGTAGCCGGCAGCTGAACCGAGCGGATTCTGGTTTGCCACATGATATGCGGCTGCCACCAGATGCATATCATCAACAAGGGTCTCGGCATACGCTCCAAACCACAAGCCGAACGACGATGGCATAGCAACCTGAAGATGAGTATATCCCGGCATCAGATCGTCCTTATGCTTCTCCGAAAGATCCAGCAACAGACTGAAGAGTGAATTGACCGAGCGGGCTATATGAATTAGCTCATCACGGAGGAAGAGTTTGAGGTCAACAAGGACCTGATCGTTGCGCGAACGTCCCGAGTGGATCTTCTTTCCAAGATCGCCGAGGCGCTCAGTGAGCAGAAATTCCACCTGCGAGTGGACATCTTCAACCCCCTCGCCGATCGTAAACTCTCCCCGCTCTATCATGTCGGCTATATCCGACAGCGCATCAAGAAGCACAGGCAGTTCGTCGTGACCGAGCAGTCCGATTGACTCCAGCATACGGATATGTGCCATCGAGCCCTGCACATCATAACGGGCGAGCCTAAGATCGAGCTCTCTGTCGGCTCCGACAGTAAACTGTTCTATCATCTTATCGGGCTCGAAGCCCTTGCTCCAGAGTTTCATATTGTCAGATAATAATTGATTTTATCATTTTTATATATTCAGGTATGGCATCGCGGATCTCGGAGAGAAGCACGAATTCGTCGGCCGAATGTGAGCGCGACGATTGACCGGGTCCCATCTTCAGTGAGGGTATGCCGTGCATGAGCGCCATGTCTGAGGTGGTGGGTGACACGAATGTTTCCCGACCGAGTTGCTTTGCTGCAACCACGAGCGGATGGTCAGCCGGGATAACTGAGGCATGCACGCGAGTAGAGCGAGGCACGAGTTCGCAGCCGGCAGTCTCAGCGAGCATGCGCGCCGTTTCCTCGTTGGAGTAGGCATCGGTGGTGCGCACATCGACAACAAACTTACAAGTGTCGGGGACAACATTGTGCTGCCGGCCTGCCTCAATCTGGGTGACACTCACTTTTATTGGTCCGAGTGTCTCGCTGACTTTGTCAGGAGCAAAAGCCCTGAGACGTCCGATGGCATCAATGGCCTTATAGAGCGCGTTGACACCCTCGTTGCGGGCTGCGTGTCCGGCCACTCCGCGTGCAACTCCATCAAGAACCAGCAGACCGCGTTCAGCAACAGCGGGTGCCATACCAGTCGGCTCGCCAACAAGCGCCATATCAATCTTTATTCCGATGCGCTCCATTTCTGGCAGAAAGGCACGCATACCTTCCGGAGCCATATTCTCCTCAGCTGCAGTGAGGGCAAGCAGGAGATTGAATGGCAACTGCTCATCTATCAGATTCAGGAACGCGGTTGCGAGACTCACCCCCGAAGCCCCCGCATCGTTAGATCCGAGACCGTATAGTCTGTCGCCCTCGATTGTAGGATTGTATGGATCTCGGGTGTACGACGCCGAAGGGCGTACAGTGTCGTGGTGCGAATTGAGCATGAGCGTAGGCTTTGCCGGATCGTATGATCCGGCAATGGCCCACACATTGTTAAGATAGCGCCGGGGCGATGCTCCGTATCTTTCGAGCCAGTCGAAGAGAATATCGGCAGTCGCATTCTCCTCCCTTGAGTGAGACGGGGTAGCGATCAAGCGTTGGAGGAGGAGAATCGCCTCGTCAGCAGTCGGCTTCATCAGCTGGGATAGTGATGGTGGTGCCACGGTCGGAGGCGAGAAGATCCGAACGGCAGATTCTCACGTCGGAAACCCCACTTCTGATCGCAGCAAGTGCATTGGTGATCTTCGGAATCATTCCTCCCGAGACGGTGCCATCAGCACGCAGAAGTTCGAACGAGGCCGGCGTGATAGAGGCGATCAGAGTGTCGGGACGGTCCACATCTGCCATCACGCCATCCTTCTCAAAGCAATATGTGAGGCTGACAGGAGCAATGCGCGAGCTCGCAACAGCCACAGATGAAGCGACACTGTCAGCGTTGCAGTTGAGGAGTGTTGCCCCGGAGCGGTCGTAGGCAAGGGCGCAGAAAACGGGAGTGATCCCGGCATTGAGGAGTGCGCCTATCAGCTCCGTGTTGATTTCTTCCGGATTGATATCTCCTACGAATCCATAATCAACAGGTATCGAACTACGTCTTTTTGCGGGTATGACAAGCCCGTCGACTCCGCTGAGCCCCAATGCATTGCATCCATGTTGCTGCAGTGCGCCGACCACCCGCTTGTTGACAAGTCCGCCATAGACCATGGTGACTACCTCAAGAGTCTCGCCCGACGTTACGCGGCGCCCTTCAATCATTGTGGTGGGAATCTCGAGCCGTGTTGAGAGGCGGGTTGCCTCTTTGCCTCCTCCATGAATGAGGATTTTCTTACCCGGGAGACCGGCAAAGTCCGCCGCAAAACGATCGAGAGCCTCCGGATTATCAACGACATTGCCCCCGATCTTGACTACAGTGATCTTATCAGTCATTGCGTGAGTCCTGAATAGATTCGAGCATACGTTTGATCACCGTCTGAGCCGATATCTCACGGTTGGCTGCCTCGGGAATGACAAGCGAACGTGGCCCTTCGATAACATCGTCGGTGACAATCATGCCGCGTCGCACCGGCAGACAATGCATGAAATAGGCATTGTTCGTCAGTGCCATCTTTTCAGCATCAACGGTCCATTCCCGCGATTTATTGAGCACTTTGCCATAGTTGGGATCAGTATAAGCGCTCCAGTTCTTTGCATACACAAAGTCGGCTCCTTCCAGAGCATGGCGCTGATCATAGTCGATGGTTGCACCGGCGGTGAAGGCTGGATCGAGCTCATATCCCTCGGGATGAGTGATGACCACATCATATCCGGCGGCTACCATCCACTGTGCAAACGAGTTGGGCACAGCCTGCGGAAGCGCGCGGGGATGCGGAGCCCAGGTCATGACAACCTTCGGGCGCTCTTTGGTCTTATACTCCTCTATCGTGATCAGATCGGCAAAACTCTGGAGCGGATGGCCCGTTGCGGCCTCCATGCTGAAGACAGGCTTGCCTGAATAGCGAATGAACTGATTGATCACGCGCTCCTCATAATCCTCAGCCTTGTCCTTAAGCCCGGCAAATGACCTCACGCCGATGATATCGCAATAAGATCCCATAACGGGGATTGCCTCGAGCAGGTGCTCGGCTTTGTCACCGTCCATAATCACTCCCCGCTCGGTCTCAAGTTTCCAGGCGCCCTGATTGACATCGAGCACCATCACATTCATCCCCAGATTCATCGCAGCCTTCTGGGTTGAGAGGCGTGTGCGCAGACTTGAGTTGAAAAATATCATCAGCAGTGTGTAGTTACGTCCAAGCGATGTGTGGGCGTAACGGTTGCGCTTGATCTCAAGAGCTTCTGCAACGGCCTTGTCAAGAGGGCCTATATCTGCAACGGTAGTAAACTTATTCATTGATGAGAAGTTTGAAACTGGTGAGGAAACGGTCGGCATCATCGAGCGTCAGGCATAGTGCCGGAAGAAGACGTATGGTGTCGGGACCGGCTCCGCCCGTAAAGATGTGATGGTCGAAAAGCAGCTTGCGGCGGCGTTCAGATCCGTTGGGCAGATCAATGCCTATCATGAGTCCGCGGCCACGGACATCTGTCAGTCCGTCCATTTTTTTCAATTCTTCAAGTAGATAGTTGCCTGTCTTGCGGGCATTGGCCACAAGATGCTCGTCGGCCACAACCGACAGAGTGGCGATAGCGGCAGCGCAAGCAAGATGATTGCCTCCGAATGTGGTGCCGAGCATACCCTTGCGCGCCTCCAGCGCGGGCGAGATCAGAACGGCTCCCATCGGGAAACCATTGGCAATACCCTTGGCCATGGTGATGATATCCGGACGGATGCCTGATGCCTGATGGGCGAAAAAGTCTCCTGTACGTCCCATGCCGCTCTGGATCTCATCCAGAATAAGCAGAGTTCCGGTTTCGGTGCACGCCTCCCGCAGCTCACGCAAAAATTCATCGGTCGGTACCTGAATACCGGCCACACCCTGAATGCCCTCGATCATGGCGGCGCAATACTCGCCGGTAGCAAGTTCCCGACGGGCGGCCTCGATGTCGCCGAGCGGCACAAAGGTCACATTGTCTGTCTTGTTAAACGGAGCCTGGATCTTTGGATTGTCTGTGGCGGCTACCGCGCCTGATGTCCGGCCATGAAATGCCTTGCCGAAAACGAGGAGGCGGCGGCGATCGGTTGCAAACGAAGCCAGCTTGATAGCATTCTCATTGGCTTCTGCACCAGAATTACACAGGAACAGCTGATAGTCGGGATAACCAGAAAGATCACCGAGTATCTCGGCAAGCTCCTCCTGAAGCGAGTTGACAACAGAGTTGGAATAAAAGCCCAGACGCGCAACCTGACGGCTCACGGCATCAATATAACGCGGATGAGCATGGCCTATGGAGATCACTGCATGTCCGCCGTAGAGATCAAGATATTCGGTGCCGTCGGCGGTATAGACATGATTGCCCGCGCCGCTTACCGGCTCAATATCATAGAGTGAATAAACGTCGAATAGATTCATGGTGGGATGGATAAGGAATTAAAAAGCCGACGGTTTAAGCCGGAGGCCGGTGTGCTGATCCAGTCCGAACATGATATTGAAGTTCTGGACCGCCTGACCGGAGGCGCCTTTGAGTAGATTATCGATAGCAGTGGTGATAAGCAGCTTGTGGCGCTTGTCATCAACATGGAGAGAGATCACTGCCTTATTGGTGTTGACCACCTGCTTCAGATCTACGGGCTTATCCGACACTATGGTAAACGGCTGACCGGCATAAAAATCTTTATACAGCTTATAAGCCTCCTCGGTAGAGAGTCCGGTATCGACAACCGTCATGGCGAATATACCGCGCGGGAAATCGCCGCGGACAGGCACAAAACTGATCTGCTCGGCCGTGAAACCGGGTTGAAGCGAGGCAAGCGATCGGCTGATCTCGGCAAGGTGCTGATGCGTAAACGGCTTATAGACGCTCAGATTATCGTTGCGCCAGCTGAAATGAGTGGTGGCTCCGGGCTTGACTCCGGCACCGGTGGAGCCTGTCACGGCTGTTATGTTCACATCTCCGTCAAGCAGATGAGCCTTGGCCAGCGGGAGGAGCGACAGCTGGATTGCCGTAGCGAAGCAACCGGGATTGGCTGTAAGATCGGCCGTGGCTGTGCGGTCGCTGTTCAGTTCGGGCAAGCCATAGACATACCCGCAGCTTTCGTCGCGGAAATCCTGAGCGAGATCAACAACCTTCAGTCCGGCAGGGCGCTCGTTCTGTTCCCAGAACTCACGGCTCTTGCCGTGGGCCGAGCAGAGAAACAGGCAGTCAATCTCATCGAGGGGATGGGTGTCTGAGAATACAAGGTCTGTCTCGCCGAGAAGCCCCCCGTGAACCGAGGTCACGGGAGCTCCTGCATTGCTTGTAGAGTGTATGAAAGCTATTTCGGCTTCGGGATGATTGATGAGCAGGCGGATCAGCTCGCCGGCAGTATATCCGGCGCCGCCAATAATTCCAACCTTTATCACAGCCCCTCGGGATTAATGCCGTTGGCTACCTGCTTGTTATGGTAGATCTTCATCTGGTTGCCGAGGATCTTGGTAAATCCTTTCACATCATCGGCTGTCCAAGCCTTGTTGATCTCACCATATTCACCGAAATCGGTCTTCATCAGATCGAAGGGGGAGTCGACACCCACGAGTGTGAATGTCCGGGGATAGAGAGTGAGCTCCACTGTGCCGGTAACGTTCTTCTGGCTCGATTCCAGCATCGCTTCCATATCGCGCATCACGGGCTCGAGATACTGAGCCTCATGGAGGAACATACCGTACCATGTGCCGATCTGATCCTTCCAATACTGCTGCCACTTGGTCAGAGTATGCTTTTCGAGCATCTTGTGGGCTGCGATGATAAGGATAGGAGCAGCGGCTTCAAATCCCACGCGACCCTTGATGCCGATGATAGTGTCGCCTATATGCATATCGCGGCCTATTCCATAGCGCGAGCCGATAGCCTCAACAGTCTGGATAGCCTTGATGGGATCTTCGATACGCTCGCCGTTGACGGCTTTGAGCTCGCCCTTCTCAAATGTCAGTTTGAGTGTTTCCGGACCCTCGGCCGTGATCTGTGAAGGATATGCTGAATCGGGCAGTGTCTGATCCGACTTGAGTGTCTCCTTGCCGCCTATCGAGGTGCCCCAGAGACCCTTGTTGATTGAATACTCCATCTTCTTGAAGTCGGCTTCATAGCCGCGTTCCTTGAGATAATTGATTTCGTATTCGCGGGTGAGGGTCAGGTCGCGGGTAGGAGTGATGATCTCTATTTCCGGGGCAAGGATCTGGAATGTCAGATCGAAGCGCACCTGATCATTGCCGGCCCCGGTCGAGCCATGAGCCACGGCGTGTGCTCCGATCTTCTTTGCATATTCGATAGTGGCGATAGCCTGGAATATACGCTCGGAAGATACTGAGATAGGATAGGTGCCGTTGCGGAGCACATTGCCCGCAATCATGTAGCGGATCGATTTATCGTAATACTCGCGGGTGATATCGAGCGCGGTGTGAGAGGCTGCGCCCAGTGCGAGAGCTTTCTTTTCGATTACTGCGAGATCTTCGGGTGTGAAACCGCCGGTGTTGGCGATTGCGGTGTGTACTTCATAACCGAGCTCGTCGGAAAGGTATTTTACAGCGAATGACGTGTCCAGACCGCCGCTGAAAGCGAGGACTACTTTTTTCTTTTGCATAGTGAGTGTTTAGTGAGATGTTGATAGAATGGAAGCGTCTGATGGCATTGCCGGCATCATCGCAGGCGAAGCAGCTTCTTAAGGGAATTGCGGAGGTGCAGCATATAGGCGTTGGGGTGCTCGTCCGGTTCAAGCGGTTGCTTCGGATCATAGAGCATACCGGTGCAGAGACACATACGTCTGTTGTTGCGCTGAAGGATGTCGTAGTTTCGGCATCCCTCACATCCTCGCCAGAATTCCTCGTCATCGGTGAGCTCCGAGAAGGTCACGGGCTTATAGCCCATACGCGAGTTGAGCTTCATCACCGGGAGACTGGTGGTGATTGAAAACAGTTTTGCGAAAGGAAAACGTAGTCGAGCCAGCTCGAAAGTTTTCGCCTTGATGGCGCCGGCAAGGCCAAGATGGCGATACTCTGG
>CAYWWE010000043.1:0-17618 GCA_964461785.1 uncultured Bacteroides sp. | reverse complement strand
GTATTTTCATTGTTGAAGTTGTCGAAGTTTCAGCAATGGAACGACGCGAAAATCGCTTTCTCAATATGTCTGCAGACCCTTTGTGGGTTTGCAACGGCAAAGATAGCAATTTTCTGTAAAAGCACACCCTCTGTTTCAAAAATTTCTTTTACATCCTGAAAATCTAACATGAAATAGCTGCCTGCTCATTCTAACGAATTAGCAAGCAGCTATAAAAATGCGTCTTATCGTTATGGCTCTTTCATTTTAATGCGTTAGTAGTTTTTTCGGGGAGATCTCGTTATCTACACGGAGCCATCGCCCCGCAAGGGCTCGGGTTGGAATGGTCGAATGAACCTCACACTCGCCCGTCCCGGGCATCGTGTGAGGCTATCAACGATCATCGTCGCTCCGCGACTCACTCACCAACAGACCAGCAATCCGGACATAACGACCGGACTTAGAGACGATAGAGCCCTGGAGGGGCGATGATTGATAACAGCCCCGTACGATGCCGCAGGGCGGCGAGTGCGGGGACTATAGCATCCCTCAACCAGTGAGCGCCAGCGGCGCGATGGCACTGTCGATGAGCCAACATCGGCTTAAATGAAAGAGCCGTGCCTTATCGTAACCTAATTGATTAGCGGGGTTACTCCCACTCGATGGTGGCCGGTGGCTTTGAGGAGATGTCGTAGGTTACGCGGTTGACGCCGCGCACGCCGCGAATGATCTTGTTGGATACTTCGGCCAGGAAGTCGTAGGGCAGGTGGGCCCAGTCGGCCGTCATGGCATCGGTGGAGGTCACGGCGCGGAGAGCTACGGCACGCTCGTAGGTGCGCTCGTCGCCCATGACGCCAACGCTCTGCACCGGCAACAGGATCACGCCGGCCTGCCACACCTTGTCATACAGGCCCCAGTCGCGGAGTCCCTGAATGAAGATGTTGTCGGCCTCCTGAAGGATGCGCACCTTCTCGGGAGTGATGTCGCCGAGAATACGCACGGCCAGACCGGGACCGGGGAAAGGATGGCGGGTGATGAGATGCTCCGGCATCCCGAGCTCACGGCCTACGGCGCGCACCTCGTCCTTAAACAGCAACCGGAGCGGCTCGCAAAGACGGAGATTCATCTTTTCGGGCAGGCCCCCTACGTTGTGATGGCTCTTGATTACCGTTCCGGTAATCGACAGGCTCTCGATACAGTCGGGGTAGATGGTGCCCTGGGCGAGCCACTTCACGTCCTTGATCTTGTGGGCCTCGCGATCGAAGGTATCGATAAAGCCCTTGCCGATAATCTTGCGCTTGCGCTCGGGATCGGTCACGCCCTCGAGCTCCTTGAAGAACTCGGCGGATGCATCCACTCCGACCACATTGAGGCCAAGGCACTCATAGTCGCGGAGCACATTCTTGAACTCATCCTTGCGGAGCATGCCGTGGTCAACGAATATACAGGTGAGATTGGGGCCGATGGCACGGTTGAGAAGCACGGCTGCAACGGACGAGTCGACACCTCCCGAGAGGCCGAGCACAACCTTGTCGTCGCCAAGCTGCTCGCGGAGAGCGGCCACAGTCGAGTCGATAAACGACGCAGCGCTCCAGTCCTGATGAGCGCCGCAGATGCCTACAGCAAAGTTGCGGAGGATCTGCATTCCGCACTCCGAATGATAGACCTCGGGGTGGAACTGGACGCCCCATGTGCGGTCGGGAGCGGCATAAGCGGCCATCCTGACCTCCTCGGTCGAAGCAACGATATGGAAGGTGTCGGGCACTGAGGTGATGGTGTCGCCGTGGCTCATCCACACCTGAGCGCCGAGCTCCACACCCTTCATGAGCGGATCGGCCTCGTCGACATACGAGAGGCGCGCACGGCCATACTCGCGTGTGGGAGCCGGCTCTACGCTGCCGCCGGCCTCAAGGGCGATAAACTGCGCGCCATAGCAGATGCCGAGCATCGGAAGCCCGAGGGCGCGGAGCGCCGGGAGGTCGGCCTTGAACGCCTTCTCGTCATAGACAGAGAACGGTGATCCAGAGAGGATGATGCCGATAACCGACTCGTCGCCAAACGGATATTTGTTGTAAGGGACTATCTCGCAGTAGATGTTGAGCTCGCGGATGCGTCGTCCGATGAGCTGCGTGGTCTGCGAGCCAAAGTCGAGAATTATTATTTTTTCCTGCATGTAATATGTGGGATAATTGGAAATTGTCTCTGATATTATTTCAGCTCAGCAATGGATGCCGGCGAGCCCACGAGCCAAAGCACATCGTGAGGCTGAAGGACAGTGTCGGCCTCCGGTTGGATAAAGTCGTCGCCGCGGGCTATCGACACAAGCAGCGCCTTATATGTGGAGCGGATACCCGACTTGGCAACCGTCGTTCCGACTACGGGCGACGACTCCGACAGCTGCACGGAGGTGAGCTTATAGTCGTCGGGGCGCGGACCATCGGCCGGAGCATCGGGCACCTTGGCCTCGACAAGCGGGAGCAGCCGCTGGATCTCCTCCTCGGTGCCGGTCACGCCGAGTATGTCGCCAGGGAAGATCCGGGTGTCGGGCCCTGGAACCGGAATGACATTTCCGGCGCGCTGGATGGTGGCGATATTCACCCCATACTTGCTGCGGAGCTGCGAATCGGCCAGGCGCTCGCCGACAAACGGACAGGCATAGCTCACCTGCATGAACGCCAGATGGATGTTGCTGACCAGATTGTTGTTGTGGCCGCTCCGGCGGAGCTCGCGCTCATTGAGATTATTGAGGAAGCGGGTCTCCATATTGTGCATATACTTGCTCAGGCGCTTGCTGAACACCATCAGGATCAGGAAGAAAATGATGATGCCGAGCATCAGGCCTACGAACACCGAATAGAGCTTGGCAAGCAGATAGACCGTGAATCCGAGCGCCAGGAAGAGCCTGAAGACGGTCATGATGATCAGCGGAGCATCAAAACGGGCATTGGCCGCAACGAGACGGTTGCGCTCGGTGCGCTTCGACGCCGGATAGCACAAGGCGAGCAGGAAGGGAGCCATGACAGCCAATGTGCCGACGGCGCACACAAAGGTGCCCCACTTGGGCAACATCCCGGTGAGGAGCGGGTGGATCCATTGCAGCGAGATCATCACTATGCTCGCAAGCACCACCGAATAGAGCATTATGCGCCAGATATAACGCTTGAGCACGCTGCGCCAGAGTACCGAAGTCTCGCTCTCATTTGAAGCGCTGGTCGAATAGCGGTCGATCAGATAGTTCCACCGCTGCGGGAGATGGCGCTCAATAAAACCGTAGATCGGCTCGCCGAGACGGATGAAATAAGGGGTGGTGAAGGTAGTGAGCACAGACACCGCCACGATGATGGGATAGAGATCGGCGTTGAGCACACCGAGACTCATGCCGAGGGTGGCGATGATAAACGAGAATTCACCGATCTGGGTGAGCGACAGTCCGACCTCGACCGACACCTTGAGGGTCTGACCGGTCAACAGCATACCGAGCGTGCCGAATGTGGATCCTCCGACCACAACGGCTGCCGAGATCAACAGGATCGGACCCCAGTAGTCGACCAGCACGGCAGGATTGACCATCATACCAACCGAGATGAAAAACACCGCTCCGAAGAGATCCTTGACCGGAGCGACTACATGCTCGATGCGCTCCGCAAAACTTGTGCCGGCCAGTATTGAGCCCATGACAAAGGCACCGAGAGCCATAGAGAATCCGGAATAGGCCGAGAAGATGGCCATGCCGAGACACAGGCCCATCGACACGACAAGAAGGGTCTCCTGATTGAGGAAGCGGCGGACGGCATTGAGCGCCGACGGAAGCACGAACACTCCCACCACAAACCAGATGATGAGGAAGAATGCCAGCTTGGAGATGGACATGAACATCTCGCCTCCGGCCACGGTGTTGTTGATGGCGATCGACGACAGGAGCACGAGCATGACCACCGCGAAGAGGTCTTCGACGATGAGCACCGCAAACACGAGCGGCGCAAAGCGCTTGTGCTGCAGACCCAGATCGTTGAGAGCCTTGATGATGATGGTGGTGGAGGCCATCGAGATCATACATCCGAGGAAAATGGAGTTGATCGATGTGAAGCCCAGACCGTGGCCTATCAGATAGCCCACGCATATCATTCCGATAATATTTATCAGGGCGGTCACTATTGCCGAACCGCCGGCATTAAGCAGCTTGCGGAACGAGAATTCCAATCCGAGCGAAAAAAGCAGCACTATGATGCCGATTTCGGCCCAGAAGTCAATATTGGCCTCGGTAGACACCGACGGCAGATAGGTGAAGTTGGGCGAAGCAAGGAAGCCGGCAACGATATAGCCGAGCACGACAGGCTGTTTGAGCCACTTGAAAAGCAATGTCGTGACTCCACCGAGGATAAGGATAAACGCAAGATCAAAAATGAGGCCCTCGATATCGAGGCCGGCGGCAGCTGAGGCTATTATCATTGTGCAGCTCTAAATATTGGTTTGGCTTGCTAATGTGATTGAGGTAGTCTGGGAATGAAGTTGGCGCAGGCGCCCGAAAAGATCCACATAATCGGCATTGGACGGGATCAGGACAACGAGGTTGAGGCGTGTCGACGGGTCGGTGTAGTCATACTCTACATAGACATTCACCAGTGTTATCTTGTCGTCGGTCAAACACCGGCGGTAGTCGTCGATACTGTCGAGAACTTCGTTGACACGGATGCGGATAATGCGTGTCTCCACACCCACATGGATCTTATGCTCGATACGCTCCAGGACGAGGAGGATAAAGAGGATGAAACCTGTAGCGACGAAAGCCAGAGTATACAGTCCCACTCCCAATGTCATACCTATGGTAGCCACCATCCAGATGCCGGCGGCAGTGGTGAGACCTCTCACCGACCCTTTCATCTGGATTATGGCTCCGGCACCGAGGAAACCGATACCGGTGATGACCTGAGCGGCGATGCGGCCAGGGTCGCCGTTTTTCAGTCCCATATATTCCTGCGGGACATAAATCGACAGAAGCATGGCGAGGGTGGCGCCCATCGATATGAGGGCGAATGTGCGTATGCCGGCGATCTGCCCTTTGCGCTTGCGCTCCATGCCTACGAGCGATCCGAGAAGCAGACTCAGCGTGAGCCTCACCACAGCCGAGGTGGTGGTGATCTCTACCGCATTGATCTCCTCCAAAAAATTACTGAGCATATCCTGAGACATAACTGACAACCGTGGAGATTGAAAACGTTGACTGGCGAATATTTTTTATTTCTTCATCGTGAAGTGGCGCGACACGAGGCGATAGTTGTCGGCAAACAGCTCGACAGTGTAATCGCCGGGCGACAGGGCTGTAGTGACATCCCAATAGATCTTGAGCCCGGAGACCTCCTCGCCGCCATAATCAAAATTTATCTTTTCGGTATAGGGCACCGAGCCACCCTCGAAACTGAACGAGCCTGCGCCGCCGAGCAGCGATCCCTCCGGACCGGTTATGCGCATATACACCGTCTTGGTGCCTACGGGGGTAGAGTTGTTCTGCGGAACGGTAAAGGTCACCATGAGCTGCTTGGCCTTGGTGATATTCTTCTCAACCTTGCCGTTGCTCTTGAGAGCCGTGAGAGTGACGCCGGTCACATTGAGTTTCTCGGCCAGCACCATCCTCTCGGAGAGGGTTTTGTTCTCACGCTCCACCGTCGACACCTGCGAGGCAAGCTGCTGGTTGCGGTTGCGGATCTGCGAGTTCTCATCGCGCAGGGCGGCATTCTCCTTACCGAGCGAGTCGACCTGAGCGATATAGTGGCGCAGCAGGGCGCGGAGAGTAGCGACCTCGTCCTTGAGCTTCTTGATCTGGGCGCTGCTTTTAGCCTTCTGGGAGTTGAGCTCCTTGAGCAGCTCCTCGATCTTGTTTTTGGCAGCGGCATATTTGGTCATGATGGTGTCGGAGGCCATCATGTTTGCCTGATCCTCATACTGGGCAAACTGCGAGTTGATCGCTTCAAATTCGTTTGAGAGCGAGAGCTGCTCGTTGGTGAGCTGGAGCTGCTCGTTGGCGGCTCTGGCCTCATTGACCTGTAGCTTGAGGCTCGTCATCTGCCAGACGCTAATGCCTACAACAATAAGGAGAATGGCCACCAGCGCGGCGGCTCCCCACATCATGGGCGTGATCCTGTCGGGTAGTTTCATATCTGTTTAGGGGTTGTCTTTTCTCGGTTGTTGATTAAAAGCGGAGGCCGCACGGTATCATAGATGTACGGCCTCCGGAAATATTGTCACAGTCCGCGGCCGTGGCAGTTCTTGTATTTCTTGCCCGATCCGCAGGGGCACGGATCATTGCGGCCTATACGCGGAGCGGCCTTGATGGGCTGCGGGCGCTGCGGCTCACCCTGACGGGCTGAAGCAGCCGCACGCATGGCTGCCTCGCCGGGATAGGCCTCTTTAGATGCCTTCATATTGGGATTGGCCACCGAAGGAGATTCGGGCATGGCACGCTCCACCTTGGGGGCTGCCTTGGGTGCGGGTGCGGGCGCAGGAGCGGGAGCCTTCTGTTCCTGAGCCTGTGCCGGCTCGGCCTTCTCCGGCTGACCGTTATCGGCGGGAGCCTGACTCTGAGGGGGGACACCCTGCGAGGCGCCCGGCTGCTGAGGGGTATAGATCTGACCTCGCATGAGAGTCGAGATTGCCTTCACATTAAGATCGTTGAGCATCTGCTCGAAGAGATGGAACGACTCTACCTTATAAATCACGAGCGGATCTTTCTGCTCATACGAAGCATTGCGCACGCTCTGACGGAGATCGTCGAGCTGACGGAGATGGTCTTTCCACAGCTCGTCGATGGTGTGGAGCACTACATGCTGCTGCCACTCCTTGACGATATTACGGCAACCGGTATCGTAGGCCTGACGGGCGCTTACAACAATCTGGAAAAGACGCTTGCCATCGGTCAGGGGCACCATGATGCGTCCGTCGTAGTGCTCCTCCTCCACAACGCGGGTGATTACAGGCATGGCCAGATCGATGATGCGCTGGCTCTTGCGGTCAAACGACTCTACGGCGGCAGCATGGAGCGAGTCGATCAGCTGCTCCTTGCTCATCGAGCGGAACTCGTCTTCGGTAAACGGAGGCTCGATGCCTACAGCCTTGAAAAGCTCCAGACGGAGATCGGCATAGTCGGTGGGCTGATTGTAGTTAGTTACGATATTCTCAATGACATCATAAATCATGTTGGCGATGTCGATACCGATACGTTCACCCATGAGAGCGTGGCGGCGGCGCGAATAGATATATGTGCGCTGCTTGTTCATCACGTCGTCATACTCCAGGAGGTGCTTGCGGATGCCGAAGTTGTTTTCCTCGACACGCTTCTGCGCCTTCTCGATGGAGTGGGTCACCATCGGCGACTCGATCACCTCGCCATCCTTCATACCCATACGGTCGAGGAGCTTCACCACCTTATCGGATGCGAAGTTACGCATCAGGGTATCCTCAAACGACACATAGAACACCGACGATCCGGGATCGCCCTGACGGCCCGAGCGGCCACGCAGCTGGCGGTCGACGCGGCGGCTCTCGTGGCGCTCCGTGCCTATGATGGCCAGACCACCGGCCTCTTTCACTTCCGGCGGCAGCTTGATGTCCGTACCGCGGCCCGCCATATTGGTGGCGATGGTCACTGTGCCCTGCTTACCGGCAAGGGCCACGATGTCGGCTTCCTTCTGGTGGAGCTTGGCGTTGAGCACATTGTGGGGGATATGGCGCATTGTGAGCATACGCGAGAGCAGCTCGGAAATCTCCACAGAGGTGGTGCCCACGAGCACGGGACGACCCTCGCCAACAAGGCGGACGATCTCGTCGATCACTGCCGCATACTTCTCCTTCTTTGTCTTATAGACGCGGTCGGGAAGGTCGAAACGGGCTATGGGGCGGTTGGTCGGGATGGTCACCACATCGAGTTTATAGATGTCCCAGAACTCACCTGCCTCTGTCTCGGCCGTACCGGTCATGCCGGCCAGACGGTGGTACATTCGGAAGTAATTCTGGAGGGTTATGGTGGCGAATGTCTGAGTGGCGGCCTCAACGGTAACTCCCTCCTTGGCCTCGATGGCCTGATGGAGACCGTCGGAGTAACGGCGGCCCTCCATGATGCGGCCGGTCTGCTCATCGACAATCTTGATCTTGCCGTTGTCGATCACATACTCCACATCCTTGTCAAAGAGGGTATATGCCTTAAGAAGCTGGGTGACGGTGTGTACGCGCTCGGCCTTGACGGCATAATTGGCGAGCAGCTCGTCCTTGCGTGTCTGGCGCTCGGCCAGGTCGGCTATATGCTCTGTCTCGGAAAGTTGCGAGGCAATGTCGGGAAGCACGAAGAACTGGGGATCGTCGGAGGTGCCGGTGAGCTCGTCGACACCCTTGTCGGTCAATGTCACCGAGCGGTTTTTCTCGTCGATAACGAAATAGAGCGGGTCGGTGGCCTTGGGCATCTCTCGGGCGTTGTCCTGAAGGTAATAGGCTTCGGTCTCGAGCAGGATGCCCTTCATGCCCTCCTGCGACAGGAACTTGATGAGAGCTGAGTTTTTGGGAAGGCCCTTGAAAGCACGGAACAGAGCGAGCGCGCCCTCCTTGCGCACCTCCTTATCCTCCGACGGAATCTTTGCCTTGGCCTCGGCAAGGAGATTGGTGACAAGCCGGCGCTGGGCGTTGACCACCTTGTCGACATTGCTCTTGAACTCATTAAACATCTGGTCGTCGCCACGGGCAACAGGGCCGGAGATGATGAGAGGAGTACGGGCATCGTCGATAAGCACCGAGTCAACCTCATCGACAATGGCATAATAATGCTTGCGCTGTACGAGATCGGCGGGACGGACAGCCATGTTGTCGCGAAGGTAGTCGAAACCAAACTCATTGTTGGTGCCGAAGGTGATGTCGCACTCGTATGCCCTGCGGCGCTGCGGTGTGTTGGGCTGATGCTTGTCGATGCAGTCTACGGTCGAGCCATGGAACATATACAGCGGACCCATCCACTCGGAGTCACGCTTGGCCAGATAATCGTTGACAGTAACGACATGGACGCCACGGCCTGAAAGCGACCGCAGGAACACCGGGAGGGTGGCCACGAGTGTCTTACCCTCGCCGGTTGCCATCTCGGCTATCTTGCCCTGATGAAGCACGATGCCGCCGATGAGCTGCACGTCATAGTGGATCATGTCCCACTTCATTTCGTTGCCGCCGGCCTTCCATGTATTGCGCCAGATGGCCTTGTCGCCGTCGATCGAAACGAAATCACGGCCCTGGGCAGCGAGATCACGGTCCATCTGCGTGGCAGTGACCACGATAGTGCCGTCGGGAGTCTTGGCAAAACGGGCAGCGGTCTCACGCATTGCGGCAAACACTACCGGCAGATACTCGTTGAGCTTATCCTCGATGGTGTCGATAATATTTTTTTCGTGACGGTCAATGTCATCCCAAAGGGGCTGACGCTCGTCAAAGGGGAGAGTCTCGATATCGGCGCGCAGCTTGGCGATGGCTTCTTCGTCAGCAGCGATGGCTGATTTGATCTCTGCACGCACTCCGCTGATCACATCGCGGAGTTCATCATTTGACTTGGCCTCCATCTCGGGGCCAAGTGCTTTTATCTTGTCGACGATAGGCTGGATCTCTTTAAGATCACGGGTCGATTTATTGCCGAATATTTTGCTTAAAAAGGATGTAAGCGACATTATGTAGCTGGATGTTATAGATAATTCTTGATTATTGGATTTGAAAGGAGAGGAGGGAGAGCGGGATGCCGGCTGCGCCGGGGGGGGAAGATCAGAAGCGCAGCGGGGGGAGCGCCGCGGCATTGGGGCTGCGGATGCGGAGCAGCCTGGCCACGGTGGGCGCAATGCGGCGTGCGTCGACAGGCTCGTCATGACGTGAGGGAGCCACTCCCGCGCCCCAGATTATCAGGGGATTTGACGAAGCGCCCAGACGCGAGAAATGGCTGGGGCCGCCTTCGAGATCGTCGATGGCTGTCCAGCCCGGATTGATTTCAAGGATTATGTCACCGGTGTATTCGACCGATGTGTTGCGCCGCACGGCAGCCGGATCGGCTCCGACTCTTGCGGCAAGAATATCATCGATGGTATAGGCATTGCTCACGCCGCTCATGCGGTTGAGGAAATGCGCGGCCTCGGCCCTGACATCGGCCAATTCGAGCTTTTTCTCCTGAATCAGGGTGTGGTTGAGGTAGAAATGGCGGTCATGATAGCCGGTCACCCACTCTCCGTTGCCGTGGAGAGCCATAAGATACATATTGAGCAGCGAGCGTGCCTTGCGGCTCGAAAATTCGCCCGAGGGCACACGCCACCGCTCATCGTCGGGACGCGAGGAGGCGGGAGCCGGAAGGCCGGCGATAAACACCATCGCGCGGTCGGTGCCGGGGCTGCTGTCGATGCTGTTGAGCAGTTTCTCAATGTCGCGGTCGAGGCGAAGATAGGCATCGAGGGTCTCGGCCCGGGCGGCCGGGGTGTTGGCATAGGGATATGGAGCCACCGTATATCCGAGCGAGAGCATATCGATGCCCTGATGCTTGCCGAGCATCTGATAGTGAAGAAGCTCGGAGGCCATATCCGTGACCTCCTCATTGCCCTTGGCCGAGGCCTTGAAGGAGCGGAAGCGGTCTACGCTGTTATGGGGAAACTGATAGTAGAAACCGGTCTGACGGGTTGCGGGAGTGAGGTCGGGATAATCTTCGAGGGTGCCGAGAAGCGGGGTCCACATCTCGGTGTCGAGACGGTTTTCGAGCGGAGAGCTGTAGTTGCGCATACTCACACTCTGGGGCAGATCGCGGTAATAGGTGGTGGAAGCCCACCGGCCATTGATATCGTCGATCCAGTAGCCGCCGTCGCCGGCATGGCCGGCCATGATGATGGCCAGTGACGGATCAGCCGCCAGGGCATAGACAAATGTGGGGCCGTTGCCCTCGATCTTCACCTCATCCGAGAGGGTCGAGACATGGATGGCCGAAGGCGAGAGCAGATCGTTGGTGAAGTTGCCCATCTGGGCCGAATCGGCGAGCACGGGACGCGAGCGGTGCATGCTCGGCTGATACACGTTCTCGGCCGGAACACCATTGACCGACGGAGAGGTGCCGGTGTATATCATGGCCGCCGCCGCCACAGGATCGAGGGTAGTGCCGTAGTCGATGGAGCTGACTATGGCACCCTCGTTCAAGAGGCGCCGGAAACCTCCGTTGCTCAGGTTATTGTCGAGAAGCCGGATGATGTCCTCGTCGAGACCCTCGACCAGAATACCGACAACAAGTGCCGGCCGCTCTACGGGCGCCTTATGGTCGGCAACAGCCCGGGCCGACCCTCCGAAGAGGGCCACCGAAGCCATCAGCGCACATAAGAGGCGGCAGGAACCGACGATCGGTAGACCATGGGGCGTCTGAGCCTGTTTTGCGGGGTGGTGCATCGAGAGTAGAATATAAAGAACAGCGAGCGCACTCCATCGCTGATTATCAGGGGGATAAATGCGCTATTCATGGCCTGTATGCCGGCTATCCACACGACACACATGCCTATTAAGGCCACAAAATTAATCATTTGCCACCACATAAGCAAGCGGCGGGAGGCTTTTGTCCATATCAAAAACAGAGGGAGCAGGCAAAGCGGATTGAGCCACAACAGCAGCCAATTGGGCGACGCGGGCCCGTGGACGGAGAAAAACACCAGAAAAGTGATCAGGCATCCTGCCAGACCGAAAACGGTGAACAGCACAACGTCGAAACCACGCGACAGACGTCCCGACACGAGATCGTAGAAAGTCACGCCGAGAGTGATCAGCAGCACAAGCCACCCTATGGCCACGGGCGTGAGATACCAGGGCGTCGGGCCTGCTGCGATCCCGTCCTTCGATCCCGGGAGCAACTCCTCTTCTGAGCTTACGAGAGGCTTGCCCGACGGCCGAGTGGCGCTTTCGAGCATCTGGCTCAGGGCAACCGGCGAGAATGTCATGGCGCGCCTCGGTTCATCGCGGTCTATTGCCGCACCGAGTGCCAGATCGATACCGAACTGATACCAGGGATAGTTGCGATGGTAATATCGCATGGCATCGCGGAAGCTACCGGCTTTCTCGATCGGAGCCTCAGCCTGCCCGAGATGAATGGAATCGCCCAACGCTTTCTCCACTATCGCCAGCGGACGAGTGGCGCAGTTGTCGCCGACATAATTATAGCGGTAGACGCGGTTTTCGGGCAAGAGATTTTCCTGAATGAGCGTCACAGCCTTTTCGGCCTGCTGCGGAGTAAGATCGAGCACCTGTTCGGTGACCCCGCGACCGTCGGCCTCATAAATGCTCAGGAAATGGCTGAGCGGAGCGGCACCGGCCATATAGTCGGTCTCGCCCTTGACGAAGCGGTAGACAAATCCCGGGGAAGCGAAGTCGAAAAGGCCCCAGTTGACCACCATGTCGATGCCTCTTGATGCATTGACCAGACGGAGTCCGCTATGACCTTCGAGTTCATATATCTCCGCGCCCGGAGCGCATGTGAGCAGACTCACACGCCACACATCAGTCGAATCGACAGGGCTTGCCGGTGCGGTCTGAGCCAGCGAGGTTGATTCGGCGGCGAGCCACACTGCGAGCACCGCCAGAATTCTATATATCATACAACTGCAAATAGAAATGGGTGAAGAGTTAACCGCGACGGCGCAGGACTCCGGTCAGAGGAATCCCGCGCCGACGGATCGTTTCTTTAATGCTAAGGGGCGAGAAACTCAGCAATGCTCGGCCTCGACCTCCTCGGGGGTGAGGGGGATCTTCTTGCCCAGACGACGGGCGCCGTCGGCAGTGATGAGATAATCCTCCTCATTGCGGATGCCGCCGAAGTCGCGGTAGGTGTCCACCACGTCATAGTTGATGAACTCCTCGAAGCGACGCTCCTTCTTCCAGAGGTCGATGAGCTCGGGAATGAAGTAGACTCCGGGCTCGACAGTGAACACGAATCCCGGCTCGAGAGGGATGGCCAGACGCTGGCTCTTACGGCCGAACTGAGTGGATTTTTCCTTTCCTGCATAACCTACCCAACGTTCACCGAAATTCTCCATATCATGCACATCGAGACCCATCATGTGACCCAGACCGTGGGGATAGAACAGCGCGTGAGCGCCGGCTGCCACAGCCTCGACTGCATTGCCTTTCATCAGACCCAGCTCTTTCATCCCCTCCACCATAGTCACAGCCGAGATATCGTAGACATCCATATAGGCTATGCCCGGACGCAGAGCCGCCACAGCCGCGAAGTGCATCGCATTCTGAATCTCATAGACGGCGCGCTGACGGGGGGTAAAGGTCGGATCGGCCGGCACGGTGCTCGACATATCGCCGCAATATCCGCTGGGGAGCTCGGCTCCGGCATCGATCAGGAAGAGGTCGCCGGGCTTGATTATGTTTCCGTGATAATGGTTGTGGAGCGTCTGGCCGTTGACAGTGGCGATGGTGGCGAAGCTCTCCTCGCAGTTGGCTTTATGAGCCACATACATCATCTCGGCCACAATGTCATATTCATGCAGCCCCGGACGGATGGTGCGCATAGCGGCGAGGTGCATGTCGGCAGTGATGTCGCAGGCGCGCTCTATCTCGGCTATCTCCTCGGCGGTCTTGTGGTTGCGCTGCTCCACAATGGCACGGATCATGGGGATGGAACCCTGCTGACGCGAGGGCATCAGACCGAGCCAGTCCATGAGCTTGAGGCGATGCTCGGCCCGGTAAGGCGGCAGGAAATGGATCGGGCGCCCGGCCTCGCGGGCGGCTGTGAGATAACCGGCAATCGAGGCGAGGGGGCGGATATCAGTTATCCCCACGCGGGCGGCGCGCTCGGCCAGAGTGGGCTGAGTGCCCATCCACACGATCGAGTCGATTGTAAGCTCGTCGCCGAAAAGTATTTCGCGACCCTCGTCGATGTCAAGTATTGCTGCAAGGCCCGCAAAAGGCAGTCCGAAATAATAGAGCATCGTCGAGTCCTGACGGTAGCGGAAGGTATTGTCTTCATAGTTCAGGCCTTGCTCGTCGTTGCCGAGGAAAAGGAGGAGGCCCGAGCCGACGGTCGACATCAGTTTCTGTCGCCGTGCGATATATGTCTCTTTGCTAAACATGGTAAGCGGTAAGAATTGGTTTATGATCATGTACCGTCAAAACACGCTCCTGCGCATATTGCCGATTCAACATGGCAAAGTTAGTCACCCTCCACCGATTATGCAAATTATTTTTTTAACGGCAACCGCAGGAGTCTCCGGAATTGACCGATCTGGCGGCCATGCGCAACAACCGCCATGACTAACATCAAGAATTTTCAACAGATACTTACATCCAACTATATTTATTTTCATAAATTTCACTATATTTGCCGAGTCAGCGACACATTTAACCAATCCTATCATGAAAGAAAAGTTTATCTGCCGGTTTTTCTGCTTTTTCGCAGCGATAGCCATGACCGTTTCCTTTACCGGATGTTCCGAAGACGATGGACCCAGAGAGGGGGATATATGGGACATTCCCGGAGTGGGTTTCACCTTCGAGATTGTTGACAGCAAGGGTGTCAATTTGCTTGACACGACCCGCACCGACAATGCTCTCAACGACAAGTTCTACATGATCTTCAAAGGCAAGCAGTATGATCTGAGCCACACTGTGTACGAGGAATATCTCGACCGCTACGAGGAATATCTCAAGTGGGTGGAGGAGCAGAACAGCGCCAAAAGCCGGGCCGTGTTTGTCAGCTTCGACGGCCTGCAGCTCATGCCGATCATGGAACCTGACGACACTCCCTACCAAGCCTATGTACCTGGCGCACGCTTCCTTCTCACATTCGGTGAATTTGAAGGAACCGACAATTACGACCACACCATGACACTCGTGTGGCCCGAAAAGAATATCCGCCACGAATTACGGGTAACCAACACATTCAGATGGAAGCATCACAAGCCGGATATCAACCGTCACTTCTATCTTGACGGAAAGGAGATCGACAGATCCTGGATCAAGAACCCCATCCGCATCGCCTGCCCCTGAAAAATTACATTTGCATATATGCTGATTTTGGCGTAACTTCGCGTTGTCCAACCAAGGATTTACCGTTAACTTTCTAACCGTTAATTTACTTTGGGTCGCAAAAACAAACTTGCCAAATTCAGCGAGATGAACACGATAGACTTCGTGTTTCAATATCCTTTTGCCGAACTCGAGCGTGCCGGCGGCTTCCCCCTGCGAGGCCGCTGGCACTCCGGTTTTTTCGGCAATTCCAATCCCATAACCCTTGAGCTCGGCTGCGGCAAGGGAGAATACACCGTAGGGCTGGCCGAGCGACAGCCCGGAAGGAATTTTATCGGCGTCGACATAAAGGGAGCGCGCATGTGGCGCGGTGCAACCCAGGCCCGCGATGCCGGAATGACCAACGTTGCGTTCCTGCGCACCGACATCGAGCTCATCGACCGCTTTTTTGAGCCCGGTGAGGTGGATGAGATATGGATCACCTTTCCCGATCCGCAGATGAAAAAGACGCGCAAGCGCCTCACGTCGACCCGCTTCCTTGAGCTCTACCGCAAGATACTCCGCCCGGGTGGATCAGTTAAACTCAAGACCGACTCCCCCTTCCTCTTCACTTATACCCGCCTGATGGCCGAGCATTGCGGACTCGCGGTCACCGCCCTCACCGACGATCTCTATGCCTCACCCATTCTCGACGATATACTGGCTATCAAGACCCACTACGAGCGCCAGTGGCTCGACCGGGGTCTGACTATAAAATATATCGCCATCGGCCTCGATCACACCACTCCCCTCTCGGAGCCGGATGTGGAGATCGAGCCTGACACCTACCGCAGCTACTCGCGCGGCATAATCCAACACAACATCCCTGCCCCCTCCGACAATGACTGATCCCCTTTATCCCCGCCTGATCCTCGACACCCTTGCCAACGTGCGTTATCCCGGCAATGGCAAGAACATCGTTGAGCTGGGCATGGTGAGCGGCGACGATCTGCGCATCGACGGCCGCCACGTCGACATAACCCTACATTTCGACAAGCCCACCGACCCGTTTGCAGCCTCGCTTTCAAAGAGCGTTCAGGCTGCCTTGAAAACCTATATAGCGCCCGATGTCGATGCCTCGGTAAAGACCGTTTTCCCGTCAATGGCCCAGAAAGCCGAAGAAGCCCCCATCCTTCCCGACGTGAAAAACATAGTGGCCATATCGAGCGGCAAAGGAGGAGTAGGCAAATCGACTGTAGCCGCCAATCTCGCCGTGGCTCTGGCCCGCGAGGGTTATAAGGTCGGCCTGCTCGACGCCGATATCTTCGGGCCCTCGGTGCCTAAGATGTTCGGCGTGGAAGATGAGCCTGTATATATGGTCGAGAAGCCCGACGGGCGCCGGGTGATAGAGCCTCTTGAGCGCTTCGGTGTAAAGATCCTGTCGATCGGATTCCTCGTCGACAAAGATTCGGCTGTGCTCTGGCGCGGATCAATGGCCTCCAACGCCCTGAAGCAGCTTATCACGGATGCCGACTGGGGCGAACTCGACTATTTCCTGCTCGATCTGCCGCCGGGCACCTCCGACATACATCTCACCGTTGTCCAGACCCTTGCCCTCACCGGCGCAGTGGTTGTCACCACGCCTCAGGAAGTGGCGCTGGCCGATGCCCGCAAAGGCATATCTATGTTTCAGGGCGAGAAAGTGGGAGTGCCCATCCTCGGCCTCATAGAAAACATGGCATGGTTCACCCCCGAGAAGCATCCCGACGAACGCTATTACATCTTCGGTCGTGAAGGAGGTGTGGAGCTCGCCCGCAAGCTCGGACTGCGTCTGCTCGGACAGATTCCTCTCGTATGCTCCATAGCCGAAAGCGGAGATGCCGGAGAACCCATTGCCGCACGCGACACCCTTGCCGGCATGGCATTCATCCACACTGCGCGCGAGCTCACAGAAGCCGTGGCCGAACGCCGCGACAATCTGCCCCCCACCACACGGGTGGAGCTCAAACACTAACTCTTTTCTTCATTTTTCAAACAGACACAATGTTTTCCGGAATAGTAGAAGAAGCCGCCCGCGTGGTGGCCGTGAAGCCCGACGGAGGCAACCTCCACCTGACACTCGCCTGCTCGTTTGCCGACGAGCTCCGCATCGACCAGTCGGTGGCTCACAACGGCGTGTGCCTCACCGTAGTCGCCCTCCCCGGCGACGGCACCTACACCGTCACAGCAATCCATGAGACCCTCGTGCGCTCAAATCTTGGCGAACTGAAGCCCGGCGACCTCGTGAACCTCGAACGCTCCATGCGCCTCGACGGTCGGCTGGACGGCCACATCGTTCAGGGCCATGTTGACACCACCGCCGTGTGCACCGCGGTGGAGGAGGCCGATGGCTCCACCTACTTCACCTTTGCCTACAACGCGCCCCGCGAGCTCATCGCCAAGGGATATGTGACGGTTGAAAAAGGATCGGTCACGGTCAACGGCGTGAGCCTCACCGTGTGCGACTCCGAAGCACAGCAGTTCCGCGTCGCAATCATCCCCTACACATTCGAGCACACCAACTTCTGCCGCATCAAGGAGGGCACACGCGTAAACATCGAGTTTGACATCCTCGGCAAATACATCGCCCGCATAGCCGCCCTCACCGCCGAGTAACC
>CAYWWE010000042.1:0-18217 GCA_964461785.1 uncultured Bacteroides sp. | reverse complement strand
ATTACTCTCTGAATCTGACGATGGCGAGGACGGGGTTGGCTTCGTCGTCGAGCTGACTGACGATCGACTCTACTTCCGGGCGCAGGTTGCCCTGTTCGAGATTGTCAAACAAGCGCTCGGCGGGAATTGTGTAGCAGAAAGTGTTGGCCGGGCCTGTTGTGGGCCGGTAGGTGAGCGATCCGTCCGAGGCGCCTTCATTCAGGTAGGGATAGCGCATGTTGTATTTGCAGATTTTCCCTGTCTGGCGGTCGAGCAGATAGTCGCCCGACACTTTTTCATCTACCACAATGTCATCGGCGGTGACACTGAGGATCCGGACGTATTCGAGGCCCACATAGCGTCCTGAAGCGAATTTTACCGCCACGCGATCGGGAATGGTGCGGTTGCGGTCGATATTGTCGAACACTGCTATCGGGGTGAGCCGTGCGCCGGCATATTCGTAGAGGGTGTCGGAGGCGAAGTCGCAGATGATGAAGCCGTCGCGGCTGCGCACGATCGGTGTCAGTCCCAGCGACACGGCCTGAGTCTTTTTCTCGCCGAGGGGGAATGACTGGGTGTGGCCCATCGGATGGTCAATGGCAAGTGGCAGGGTGGTTTTCTCGCCGGTTTTTTTGTTGATGAGGAGATAGCGGTATGGTTTGTCGTTGTCATCGAGCGGCTCTATGCGGAGGCCGTTGCTGTCCCATGTTATGAAGTGGTCGGCATCATAGTTGTCTGTCTCGGTTGTGATGCGCTGCTTATCGTCGGGTACGGCACTGCTTTTGAACGTTCCGTCGAGATCGTAGGTGAATATGTTTTTCCGGCCACTGGTGACATACATCTCATTGTTGTCTATATCGATGAGGGCGTTTGACATGAATGAATATTCTCCCGGCCCTCCGCCGAAGCGGTCGACCGAGCGGACGAAGCGACCCTGACGGTCGAAGACCAGAAAGCGGTGGGCCATGAAGTCGGCAACCACGATCAGGCTGTCGTTGACACCGAAGCTCCACCCATAGGAAAACACGCTCTCGTCGGTAGTCTCCAGCGGGAGATATTCTATGTCGGCATAGTCGTTGATGTCGATCGTGCGCTCGTCGATGGAAGAGCTCCAGTCGATGTGGGGCAGTCCGGCGGGATCGGAGCTATTGTCGGAGCATGAGGCGAGAGTGAGAGGGATAAGAGCGGTGAGAGAAAGGATGAGTCGGGTTGCTTGCGTCATGATGGTGATTGGCCGATGAGGAGATGTGACCCTCATGCGGCGCAAAAATAATAATTTATTCGTTGCTATCCTAATTTATTAATGATAAAACGGTATAAATAATTATTGTCCCGGTGCCAGGAGACTCCGGGACAATTATGAGTGGGACGGCAACGTATGATAGTGGATTTATTCAGCTGCAGTCTCGAAGGTCAGGGTATATGTGCCGCGGGCCGGATAGCCGTCGGCCGAGAGAAACCATACTCCGCGGTAGTTGAGACCATATTTTTTGGATGGTTCGAGATCTACGGTGTAGGTGAACTGCGTGCGCTCGGGGTTCCAGCTCGCTTTTGCGTCAGGAGACTTCGGATATTCCCTGCCGTTTACCCTGCCTATGCCGTGGCCCTGGGGTATGGGGCGGTCAAATGAGATTGTTATGTCGGTTTTGCCCGGAGGGATGACGGCGTCCTGACTTATGTTGCAACCGGTGAAGACGGGTTGATGCGCGAGCATAACGTTGTAGACGGAGTCGACATCGAGAGCGTTGTGGACCTTGACGAGCTCGGGCATGAAATCGGCCAGCGTAGGATACAGGTCGCGATTGGCCTCGTATCTGTCGAGAGCCCGGACGAAGTCGTTGATGAACAGAAATCCGGAAGTCTGGTTTGAGGCCAGAAACTTCTGGAGGTTGAGGGTGTCGCTGGCGGTGGTGGCGTGGTCGAGTGCATAGCGGGCCTCGGCAGTGCGCACCATTGTCTCATAGAGCAGGGTGCGCGGTCCGCCGTATGCCTGCCTGCGCAACTCTGAGTTGAAGCGGGCCGCGATAGAGTCGGAATTGGAGTTGAATTCGGCCAGATGCTTGTTGACCAGCGGATTGGTGATCGGGTGGGAGCCTTCGTGGATTAGGAGGCTGGCCGAGCCGCTGAAGTCGGGTTTCCCGTCCTGGGTATGGGGGCCGATGAGCATGTAGGGCGAGGAGGTGCCGTCGGGGTATTTCTCGGTCAGACCATAATTGCCATGCTGGAGGAGCCCCAGGCCGGCTTTGAGGCCTGAAAAATCTGTGCCGTAGAACTTTTCGAGCCAGTCGAAGTCCACTTCCTGACGCTGCATGCGGTCAAAGGCTTCGATGGCCTCGCTGTAGAGCGGTGTCCAGCGGGTGTAGATCGCTTCGAAGTCGATTGCGCGGCAGAAGTCGTCGAGCAGCGTGATAAAGCTGTCGGCCTCCTCGGGCGTGATGCGGTTGATCATCTCATCGCGATTGTAGACCGGATTGACTCTCACGCGGTTGCTGTCGACCTCGAGAGTGAGGCCGAAAGATGAGACGGCGTCGTAGGAGAATCCGTGGCGGTTGTGGATGGTCCGGAAATAAGCTATGGCGGGATGATCCTTGTGGGGCGCCACTACCGAATCAACATAGTCGGAATATGATTTGAATGTGTTGTTGACATATTCCGGCTCGTCGGCTGTGCGGGCAACGATCGCCATGAACTCGGTGTTCTTGCGCACATCAACCGGCACAGCGGCAGAGAGGTGTGGCAGGGTTGCCGATAGAAGAACGATTGCGGCAGCAATGGATTTGAGTGTCATTGAGTTTGGAAAAAGCCACAGTCCTGACTGACTGATGCCGGTCAGGACTGTGAGATTTAAAGGGGTTAAGCGGATCAGCGGATGGGGTGATACTCGACAAAGGCTTCGATGGCTTCGTAGGAGGCGAGGCCGAGGCTCTCATAGAGCTTTGCGGTGCCGCGGTTGCGCTCTTCGGCGCGTTGCCAGAAGAGGCGGTCGTCGTTGCCGAGGAATGGAGCGTTTTCCATCTGGCTCTGGTGCTTGAGGATGGAGTTGCGCTTCGAGCGGAGCTCTTCGGGCGAGATGGGCACTGCCATTTCGATGTGGTCGATTTCCCATTCGGCCCACGCGCCGCGATACATCCAGATGCGGCAGTCTTTCATCCACTCCTCGTCTTTCTGCTCGTCGATCACGGCCAGCACGGCGTCGGTGCACACACGGTGGGTGCCGTGAGGATCGGCCAGGTCACCGGCCACGAAGATCTGGTGAGGCTTGACGGAGAGGATGAGGTCGCGGACGATGGCGATGTCGGCTTCGCTGAGGTCGCCTTTCTTGATAGTGCCGGTCTCGTAGAAGGGGAGACGGAGGAAGTGGATATGGTCGGGCTGGACGCCGATATAGTTGCAGGCTCCGGTGGCTTCGGCCTGGCGGATCATGGTCTTGAAGTGGCGGATGTCGGGAGTGTCCATGTCGCCGGGTGCTTTCTTGGCCACGAATGAGCGGATTTCGGCGCTCTTTTTCTTCCAGTCGGGGGTGTCGATGCCAAACTTGTCGGCGATGCCGTCCATGAGCATAACATATCGCATCATGTCTTCGTCGCCCACGGCGATGTTGCCCGAGGTCTCGTAGGCCACATGCACGTCATGCTTCTGGTCGACGAGGCGCTTGAGGGTGCCTCCCATCGAGATAACGTCGTCGTCGGGGTGGGGCGAGAAGACGATGACGCGCTTGGGATAGGGATTGGCGCGCTCGGGGCGGTAGGTGTCGTCGGCGTTGGGTTTGCCGCCTGGCCAGCCGGTGATGGTGTGCTGGAGGTCGTTGAAGATCTTGATGTTGACGTTGTAGCCGGAGCCGTAGAGGGCGAGGAGCTCGCCCAGACCCCAGTCGGTGTAGTCCTTGTCGGTGAGCTTGAGGATGGGCTTGCCGGTCTGCTGGCAGAGCCATACTATGGCGCGGCGGGTGAGCTTGTCGGTCCATTCGCACGAGGTCACCTTCCAGGGAGTCGAGATGCGGGTGAGGGCATCGGCGGCTGCGAGGTCAACCACGAGCTTGGTGTGAGGATGGTTCTGGAGGAACGACGAGGGGACTTCGGGGGTGGGTTCCTCCTCAACGGTGCGGCGCACGATGGCCGAGCGGTTCTCGCCCCATGCCATTGCGAGGATGCGCTCCGACGAGAGGATGTTTGCCACGCCGAGGGTGATGGCGGTGGTCGGAGCCCAGTCGCTCTTATACTCGTTGCCTATGTACTGGCGCAGCTCTTTGCCGATCAGCACGAGGCGGCAGAGGGTGGCGGCGGATGAGCCGGGTTCGTTGAAGGCGAGGCAGCCCTGGGGGCCTACTTCGAGTACGGTGAGGTCCAGACCGCCCTCGTCTACGATGCTCTGCTCGTATGCCTTGCAGTATTCATACATATTCTCCTTGGTCACGGCGGGATCAATGGAGCGGATGTTTTCGGGGAGTATGTTGATATGGTCGAGAAGCACCTCGCGCAGACGCCGGAGAGTGGAGGGGCCGCCCTCTTCGAGGGGGAAGAACTCGCAGAGGTTGAAGACGATGACTTTGGAGAAGTCAACCTTGCCCTCTTCGGCGAGCTTGATGAGGCGGGTATAGGTGGAGTGGGTGCATGATCCGGCACCGAGAGCTATCACGGCGCGCCCTTTCTTGTCGATGGCGCGGTTGATGATGCGTACCATCTCGTCGGCCAGATAGTCGGATCCTTCGGCGGGCGACTCGAAGATGCGGGTATAGATGTTTTCCTCGCGGGTCAGGGCAGCGAGTTCGATCTCACTCTGGGGGTCGTAGTAGCGGCGGGGGATATGCTCCAGTTTGATCTGCGAGCTGAGATTTGTTTTCATAGAACCAGTATTGTATGGAGATTATTTATTTTTCTGAGTGCAAATCTAATTAAAAAAACTCTCTGCTGCAAGCCAAAAAGAGTTAAGAAGATAAATAAAAAACGGGCGTCGCGTCGCGCGCTACCCGTTTTCCATATCAAGGAGACGTGTGGTGACGTCTGCCTAATAATCTATCGTTATATATGATATTTGTTGTCTGGTTTTTTTACTTTTTGCGGAGACTGATGGCGAAGCCGCCGCCACGCGCCATGTGGATGGGAAGCACGGTAGATGAATCGACTTCCGATCGGGTGATGACATAGGCTTCGGGGTTTGTGATTGCGTCGGCATCGGGTGCGTCGGCATATATGGTGGCCTCGTAGGATGCGCCTTGGGGGAGGAATGAGAGGCTGAGCTGATAGTCGTAGGGTTCGTTGGCTATGCCGCCCACATACCAGTCGGGGCTATTCTTGTCGCGGCGCGCCACGATGATATATTCGCCGGGTTCGGCGGCCAGATAGCGGCTCTCGCTCCAGTCGACGGGCACATCCTTGATAAACTGGAATGCGTCGGCCTTTTCCATGTAGTGTTCGGGCAGGTCGGCGGCCATCTGGAGGGGAGAGTACATGGTGAGGTAGAGGGCGAGCTGATTGGCCGTGGTGGAGCGCTTGTGCTCCTTGTTGCCGGGGGCGAACGAGCCTATGTCGGTGCGGAAGATGCCGGGGGTGAAGTCCATCGGGCCTCCCTTGAGGCGGGTGAAGGGCAGGATGGTCTCGTGGGCGGTCGACATGGCCTGATATTCAGTGCCGAGGGCGCTCTCGTTGCCTATCAGGTTGGGATAGGTGCGGGCCAGGCCGGTGGGGCGCACGGCTTCGTGGGCGTTGACCATGATCTTGTGGTCGGCGGCGCGGCGCACTGCGTCGAGATAGTGGCGCACCGAATTCTGGTTATAATGGGTCTGCCCCTTGGGTAGGAATTTGCCTACATATCCACTCTTGACGGCATTGTAGCCATACTGGTTCATCAGTGTATAGGCCGAGTCCATCCAGTGCTCGTAATTGGGGATGGAGCCCGAGGTCTCGTGGTGCATCATCAGGCGGATGCCTTTGGAGTGGGCATAGTCGTTGAGCTCCTTGAGGTCGAAATCGGGATAGGGGGTGACGAAGTCAAATACAAAATCCTTTTCCTTGCCAAACCAGTCTTCCCAGCCTATGTTCCAGCCCTCGACAAGGAGCTGGTCAAAGCCGTTGGCGGCCGCGAAGTCGATATAGCGCTTGACGTTGGCGGTGGTGGCGCCATGCCGGCCGTGGGGTCGGGCCTTGGAGTAGTCGAATGTGGCGAGGTCAAAGTCTTCGGCGTCGGTGTAGCTCCATGCGCTCTTGCCGGTGATCATCTCCCACCACACACCCATATATTTGACGGGGGTGATCCAGGAGGTGTCGTCGTAGGAGGTGGGATCGTTGAGATTGTAGATGATCTGTGAGGCGAGTATGTCGGTTGCTTCGTCGCCGATCATCACCACACGCCAGGGGGTGCGGAAGGGGGTGGTGATGACGGCCTTGGTGCCGTCGGGCAGCGGAGTGAGCCAGGAGCGGAAGGTGAGGGTCGGTTCGTCGAGATCGAGATGCATCGCGGGGAAGTCGACCAAAGCGGCCTCGTGGATGTTCATGTAGAGCGAATCGTCGCCGCGGAGCATGAGTGATGTCTGGACTCCGGTGGGCGAGAAGTCGGTCTGGCTCACGTTGCCGAGCTTGTCGCCTTTCTCGTTGATGGCACGTATCTCGCTCAGGCGCGAGGTGTTGTATTCATATTCCTGAGTGTCGTAGTCGCCGGGGATCCACCATGCGGTGAGGTCGGCCGGCATGGCAAACTGCGAGTATTCTTCGGTGATGACGATGGTGTCGGGCGTCTGGGTGGGGAAGATGTAGCGGAAGGCAATGCCGTCGTCGTAAACGCGGAAGTTTATGTTGAGCTTGCGCTCGGCTCCGGAGGCGGTCTTCTTGCTGAGCTCCACTGCCAGAGCCTGATAGCGGTTGATGACGGAGTCGCTCTCGCCCCATACGGGTATCCACACAGAGTCTACGCTCTCCATCGCCGGCCGTCCGGCATATTTGAAGCCGGAATGGAAGTCGGGATCGATGGCATCGGATATGTCGAAGCCCATGAGCGAGGGGCGGACTACCGTGTCGCCGTCGAAGGTCACGGAGTAGGAAGGTTGGCCGTCGGCCGAGAGGACAAAGGTGAGCTTGATGCGACCGTCGGGCGAGCTTACGGAGCAGTCGCTTCCGGTGGAGGTGCAGCCCTGGGATACAAACAGCGCGAGGAGGGCCAAAACCGGCAGGATGGTTTTCATCATAAGAAAGATGATGTGAGGGGGATAATGGTTATGAGGCGATCGGGCGGGATGGCAGCCACCATAGTCCGCCGGGGGCAAAGTTAACAATAATCCGTGATCCGGCAACCAATCCGGCAAAAAAATAAAGCCGCCGCAACAGTTATTTCAACTGCTGCGGCGACGCGACTTATTTGAGCCGGGCACCCCTCGGATGGAGAGGGCGGAGGCTATATTCAAATAGTTATAGTGTCTTATTCAGCGGTAGCGGCAACTACTTCCTCTACAACAACGGCGCTGTCGGGAGCAACGCTGTCAACAACTACCTCATCAACAACGGTAGCAACTTCAACAGCGTTGGCTACGGTATCAACTGCTTCTTCGGCAGCCTCGGCAGCCTTGTTATTGTTGCAGGCGGTGAAAGCAACTGCGGCAACGATAGCGGCAGCAGCGATGAACATCTTTTTCATGACTCTTCTGTAATATTGGATTGATTTATAATTTTCGGGTTGATAGCATTATGGCGGGCTGCCAAAAATGCGGTGCAAAAGTACGACAAAAAAATATGCTTCACAACATATTCTTACAAAAATATTAAAATTTTAACATTTATGGCCGGAATCGTACATCACCGAGGTGCCGTCGAGAGCGTTGAGGCGCCGGGCGAGGGCTTCGGCTCGGTCGGCGCGGATGCGCAGGTCGAGGCGGCAGGTATTGTCGAACTCCTGCCCGGCAACGGCCACGTCAGGGTCAGACTTGACCACCTTCATCACATCGTTCATGGCCTGATAAGGAAACGTAAGGCTCACTATGGTCTCCTCGCAGCGCTCCACTCTCACGGCGTCGGCCAGTGCCAGGGCTGTCGACTCGCGGTAGGCGGCTATCAGTCCCGACGGCCCGAGCTTGATGCCCCCGAAATATCTCACTACGGCCACGGCCACGTTGGTGAGCCCCTCCGAGCGTATCTGCCCAAGGATCGGCCGGCCGGCTGTGCCCGATGGCTCGCCGTTGTCGCTCGATGCCGCAATGTCGCCTGCCGCACCTATTATATATGCCCAGCAGCAATGGCGGGCATCGTGGTATTCGTCGGCCACTCCGGCTATCAGCTCCCGGGCTTCGGCGGGAGATGATACCGGAAAGGCAAAGGCCAGGAATCGGCTCAGCTTGACAGTGAGCCGTCCGCGCGATGGGCTTGCGATAGTGGTGTAGGCCGACGATGCCATCTCCCCGGGGTCAGATGATGAGCATTGCGTCGCCGTAGGCTCCGAAGCGATACTTCTCTTTCACGGCTGTCTCGTAGGCTTTCATCACGAGGTCGTAGCCACCGAAGGCGGCTACCATCATGAGGAGGGTGGAGTAGGGGAGATGGAAGTTGGAGATGAGGGCGTCGGGGGTGAGGATGTCGTAGGGAGGGAAGATAAACTTGTTTGTCCAGCCCGAATAGCTCTTGATGTGGCCGTTCATGCTCTCGACTGTGGCGAGGGCGCGGAGCACCGATGTGCCCACGGCGCATACGCGGTGGCCGGCATCTTTGGTCGAGTTGACCTGCTCCACGATCTCGTCGGTCACCTCCATCTGTTCGGAGTCCATGCGGTGTTTGGTGAGATCCTCAACGTCGATCTCGCGGAAGTTGCCGAGGCCGGAGTGGACTGTGATGAATGCCTCCTCGACGCCCTTGATGCGCAGGCGCGTCATCAGCTCGCGCGAGAAGTGGAGACCGGCGGCGGGGGCCACTACGGCGCCCTCCTTGCGGGCATAGATGGTCTGATAGCGCTGGGCATCCTCGGGCTCGGGCTCGCGGTTCATGTAGAGGGGTATGGGGGTCTGGCCCAGGGCATAGAGGGCGGCCTTGAATTCGTCGTGGGGCCCGTCGTAGAGAAATCGCAGGGTGCGTCCGCGCGAGGTGGTGTTGTCGATCACCTCGGCCACCATCGAGTCGTCGTCGCCGAAATAGAGTTTGTTGCCTATGCGGATCTTGCGGGCGGGCTCCACGAGCACGTCCCAGAGTTTGTTTTCAGCGTTGAGCTCGCGGAGCAGAAACACCTCGATGCGCGCGCCGGTGCGCTCCTTGTTGCCATAGAGACGGGCGGGAAACACCTGGGTGTCGTTGAACACCATCAGGTCGCCGTCGTCGAAGTAATCAAGCAGATCGCGGAAAATGTGCGACGAGATCTCGCCCGTGCGCCGGTTGACAACCATCAGTCGCGCTTCGTCGCGCTGCTCCACGGGATATTTGGCTATCAGTTCTTCGGGGAGCTTGAACTGGAATTGTGAGAGTTTCATTCTTTGATTCTTGACGGGGAGGGAGGAAAAGGGTTGAGTGGAATTATTTGTCTTCTTGGGAATCGGGTTGCGGGGCAAGGGCGCAGTTGCGGATCAGATCGACCGCCGCGTCGATGGTGAGGGCCGAGGCGAGCGAGGCGGAGCCTACGCGGGTGCGCCGCAGGGCGGTGAGGTGCGCGCCCGAGCCGAGGGCGGCTCCTATGTCGCGGGCCAGTGCGCGGATATATGTGCCTTTGCTGCACACGATCCGCAGCGTGAGGGTCATGGCATCCGGATCGAAAGCCACGACCTCGATCTCGTCGATCACCAGCAGCTTGGGCTTGAGCTCAACGTCGCGCCCCTTGCGGGCAAGGTCGTAGGCGCGCCGGCCGTCGATCTTGCAGGCCGAGAACGCGGGCGGGATCTGCTCTATCGGTCCGCGGAAACGGTCGAGGACCGGGTCGATGAGGCTGCGGGTGATGTGGGCGGTGGGATAGGTGGCGTCGATCTCCGTCTCGAGGTCAAACGAGGGGGTCGTGGCGCCGAGGGCGAGTGTGGCCACATATTCTTTCACGCCGGCCTGCAGGGTGTCGATCTGCTTGGTGGCGCGGCCTGTCGTGACTATGATCACTCCGGTGGCGAGGGGGTCGAGGGTGCCGGCATGGCCCACCTTGAGCTTCTTCACGCCGAGGCGGCGGGTGAGGGCCGAGCGCAGCCGCTTGACCACATCGAACGAGGTCCAGCCCAGGGGCTTGTCGAGGGTTATGACCTCGCCGGCTATGAAATCGTATTCGCGCTCCGTCACCATATCAGGCAGGTCAGGCCTACGAGGGCACAGTAAACGGCAAACCATATCATGCGTCCCTGGCTGACGATGCGCAGCATCCAGCGGCAGGCGAGGCAGCCCACTATGTAGGCCGATACGAATCCGATCAGGAGGGGTATGGCGCCCACGCTCTGGCTGTCGGCGGGACCCGAGGCCATCTTGAGGCCGTCGAGGAGCGCCTCGCCGAGGATGGGGATGATGACCATGAAGAAGGAGAAGCGGGCCACGGCCGAGCGGTCGTCGCCCAGCAGGATGCCGGTGGCTATCGTGGTGCCCGAGCGCGAGAGGCCGGGAAGCACGGCCACGGCCTGCGACAGGCCGATGATGATGGCGTCCATCCAGCCCACGGGGCGGCCGCGGCGTCCGGTGGCTATGGCTTCGCGGGTGCGGCAGAAGTAGGCGAAGGCGAGCAGGAGGGCTGTCACCAGCAGGCAGATGCCGACTATGGTGAGGCTCCCGCCGAAGAGGCTCTCGATGCGGTCTTTGAAGCAGAGGCCCACGATGCCGATGGGGACACACGACACGATGAGTTTCCAGACGTAGGTGGTGTTGCTGTCGCGGCGCAGGGTGAAGAAGGAGCGGCACAGGGGCACGAACTCGGCCCGGAGGATGGTGATGGTGCTCAGGACGGTGGCCACGTGGAGGGCAAGGTCGAAGTCGAGCGCCTCAGCGCCGCTGATCTCTATGCCGAGCATGGAGCGGCATATCTCCAGATGGCCGCTCGAGCTGATGGGAAGATATTCCGACAGTCCCTGCACGATGCCCATTATGAGGGCTTCAATCCATGTCATATCTTATCAGGCTTTGGATGCGGGGTTGGTGGCGGAGGAGGTGGTGTCGTGGCGGCGTGTGGGCCACATTATGGCCACTCCCATGAAAATATAGCCCAGGAAGGTTATCGTGGGGCCTACCACGATGCGGCGGGTCGAGAAAATGTCGGGGTTGAAGGTGTCGGCGCCCGAGGGCTCGCCGGTCATGAGCAGGAATCCTGCCGTGATGACGATGCCCGCAATGGCCATGAGGATGAAGTTGAGGCGGGTGAGAGGGAGGAGGGTCCGCAGGCGTGCCGGTGTCTCGCCGGTGTTGGTGGATGATATCATAGCTGTGATCGGAATAATCTCTTTAATTTGAATATGGTGGGGTCAGCGTCCGAACATTTCGTCGTAGCTGGAGCGGATATATTTGTTGGCGGCCAGATAGGCTGCGCCGCCGCAGATGATGACGCCGGCAAGGAGCATGCCGATGCCGGTCAGGGCGGTGCTCCCGGGGGTGAGATAGCGCGTCACGACGGGGTCGATCGAGCGGCTGTAATAGAGCAGCATCATCAGGATGGCGTAGGCAAACATGGCGGCTATGATGCCTCCGATGATGTTGGCCGTGACAAACGGGCGGCGTATGTAGCCGGGCGTGGCGCCCACGAGTTTCATGGTGTGGATGATGAAGCGCCGCGCGTACACGCTCAGCCTCACGGTGTTGTTGATCAGGGCCAGGGAGATGAAGAGCAGCGCGCCCGCCACTATCAGCAGGGCCAGAGTGAGGGTGTCGATGGTGGAGTTGATGGCGTCGATCATCTCGTTGTGCACCACCACCTCCTCCACGGCGGGATGGGTGCCGACGGCGGCGGTTATGGCGGCCAGGGAGTCGGTCGAGGCGTAGCGCTCCTTGACCTTCACTTCCAGCTCGGCGCTGAAGGGATTGATGCCGAGCACGGTAATGATGTCGGACGATGCCGTGTCCGTGGGCTGCATCTGCTGCCAGCGTGAAAGGACCTGGGAGGCTGAGGCGTAGGAGGCTGAGGCGGTGGAGGGAGCGTGGCCCACGATCTGCCTGAGCGAGGCCACCTGTGTGGAGTCGGCTGTGTCGCGGATGATCGCCACATAGCCCACTGAGCTGCGCACCTCTTCGGCCACACTTCTTGTGGCCACCGTCAGCAGTGTGACGATGCCGAGGATGAGGAGCACCATCGACACCGAAAATACGGCGGTGGCCTGAGTGCTCAGGGTGGGGAGTCCGCGTCGCGGCCGTCTCTGCCTGTTGCCCATTTTGTCTTGATCTGTGTGGCTTGTATATAAAAATTTCCGCAAATTTAATACATTTGAGCCCCTTTGTCAACCCTTTCGGGCCGAAAAAGGGTTCTGAGGGGCGTGGCGGCGGGGCCGGGTTGGGCAGTTTTTGCCGATTTTATGTGAAAAAATCTAAACGGTAGCAGCGGCCTGAAGCCGCCCTGCCGGGGCTATCTTGCTGAGGCTGTAGATATGTTGTGCAGCATAGTGGTGCAAAATTTTTTCGATAAATTGTGTCAAATGGAAAAAAAGTGTTTAAATTTGCAAAACTCTTGCACCCGCAGGATACCTTAAATTTGCCAAAACCGCGATTCATAATACCTTAAATATTTAACTTAACCTAAGAAAGGCCAGCGGCACTGACGGAAGACTGGGCTACGGTCCGGTTGCCGGCGGCGTCTCCGGCCTGATGAAGTAACTATCAATCCTATGACCAATCATCTAAAAACGTTGGCCGTTGCGCTTGTAGGTGCTACCGCTTCAGCAGGTGCTGTCTATGCAGCTCCCGCAGAGGCTCCCGCAGCTGTGCAGCCTGCTACCGCAACGTGTAAGGGTGTGGTGACCGACTCTGAGGGTGAGCCTTTGATCGGCGCCAGTGTTGTCGTTCCGGGTACCACTATCGGCGGCAGCACTAACATCGACGGTGAGTTTACCCTCGCAAATGTCGCTATCGGTTCCAAAGTACGTATCTCCTATGTGGGCTACGAGACCGTGGAGGTGACATTCAACGGTGATCCCATCAATGTCATCCTTTCCGAAAACAATATGCTCGACGAAGTCGTAGTCGTTGGTTTCGGTTCTCAGAAAAAGGCAAACCTCACCGGCGCCGTGTCGACAGTTAGCGCCAAGGATATTGCCGCCCGTCCTGTCAACACCGTGGCCGACGCTCTTCAGGGCATGGCTGCCGGTCTCGATGTGCTTGGCGCCGCCCGTGGCGGTCAGCTCGGCGCTCCCCGTTCAATGAATATCCGCGGTACCGGCACCATCGGTTCCGGTTCATCCGTTAATCCTCTCATCCTTATCGACGGCATGGAGGGCGACCTCAACCAGCTCAACCCCGCCGATGTGGAAAACATCTCGATCCTCAAGGACGCCGCCGCTTCGTCTATCTACGGTAGCCGCGCAGCAGGTGGTGTGATCCTCGTTACCACCAAGAGCGGCAGCGAGGGCAAGGTGACCATCAACTACAGCGACAACTTCCGCTGGGGCCATGTTACCCGCATGCCCGAGATGGCCAACTCATGGGAGTGGGCCGTTGCCATGAACCAGGCCGCTATCGCCAACCGTCAGATCTGGTTTACAAACGATCAGCTCGACTATCTGAAGCGCCTTCAGAGCGATCCCAGCCTGACAACCATGTTCCGCAACCCGACCAACAACCACTGGGAGGTATGGGACGAAAACAGCCTTCTGCCTATGGGCAACACCGACTGGCTCGACGAGCACTTCGGCAAGACCTCGTTTGCGCAGGAGCACAACATCTCGGCCACCGGCGGCAACGACAAGTATGACTTCTACTTCTCGGGCAACCTCCTGAGCCAGGGCGGTATCCTCCGCTGGGGCGACGACAGCCAGCACCGCTACACCATCAACGCCAAGATCAACGTGAACCTCACCGACTGGCTCTCGTTCGGCTACAGCACCCGCTGGTATCGCGGTCAGTATGACGCTCCCTCGTTCGTGTCGGCTACCGCAAGTAACGAGCTCTACCACAACATTGCCCGTTACTGGCCGATCATCCCGACCCACGACCCCAACGGCTTCCCCGTTGTTGAGTCGTTTATCGACGGTATGCAGAACGGCGGCCGCTACAAGACCCTCCAGGACAAGCTCGATCAGCAGTTTGCCTTCCGCATCCATCCCATCGAGGGCCTCAACGTAAATGCCGAATTCAACTACCGCACCAACCACCAGTACACCTCGCAGGATGTGCAGCAGGCCTACGGCTGGGACTGCGACGGCAACCCCTACGCCCGCAACCCTAACGGCTATCCTTACGGCGCAGGCGGCACGGGCTCACGCGTGTATGAGTACAGCATCCGCTCCAACTACTTCAACCCCAACGTGTATGCCGACTATAGCCGCACCATTGCCGAAGACCACAACTTCAAGATCATGGCCGGTTTCCAGAGCGAATGGCTCGAAAACAAGAGCTTCTCGGCTCAGAACACCGGTATCATCAACGGCATCCCTTATCTCGACACCACCGACGGTAAGAATCAGGTCGTAAGCGGCGGAGCCGCTTCGTGGTCAACCGCAGGCTGGTTCGGCCGTATCAACTACGACTATCAGGGCCGCTACCTCGTAGAGGGTAACCTCCGCTACGACGGCTCCTCGCGCTTCCGCTCAGCTACCCGCTGGACCTGGAGCCCCTCTTTCTCACTCGGTTGGAATGTGGCTCAGGAGAAATTCTTCGAAGGCCTCAACGACTCATGGAACCAGTTCAAGCTCCGCTACTCTTGGGGTAGGCTCGGCAACCAGAACACCGACAACTGGTATCCTACCTACGTCGCTATGGGCTACAACCCCACATATTCGGGCTGGCTCATCAACGGCGGCACCAAGGGCAACATCGCTTCGATGCCCGGTCTCGTATCTTCAAGCCTTACATGGGAGAAGAACCGCACATGGGATATCGGTGCTGACCTCGGCTTCCTCAACAACCGCCTCACCGCCGTGTTTGACTACTACAACCGCAAGACCATCGACATGGTAGGCCCCGGTGCAACCCTTCCCGGTGTATTCGGTGCCGGTGTGCCCAATGTCAACAACCTCCAGATGACCGCCAAAGGCTGGGAGCTCACCATCAGCTGGCGCGACCGCATCGGCGACTTCAACTATGGCATCACCGCCAATCTCTATGATCACACCGTTACTGTTAACGAATATCCTAACAATAATGATAAGAGCTTCAGCTACAGCTACTGGCCCGGCAAGAAGCTCGGTGAAATCTGGGGTCTCACAACCATCGGCATCGCCAAGACCGATGAGGAGATGCAGCAGCACCTCGCAAAGGTTGACCAGAGCCGTCTGAGCAGCAGCGGCTGGACGGCAGGCGACGTTATGTATGCTGACCTTGACGGCGATGGAAAGATCACCAATGGTATCGCCGGTATGTACAAGCTCAACGGCAAGAAATACGTTCCCGGCGACGCAGGTTATGATCAGGTTGCTGCTAATCCCGACGCAGTGCTCCTGCCTGTTAACTCTGCTGAAAACTCCGGCGACTACAAGGTGAGCGGTAACAACACTCCCCGCTACAGCTTCGGTCTTAACCTCGACGCTTCATGGAAGGGCTTCGACGTGAAGATCTTCTTCCAGGGCGTGGGCAAGCGCGACTACTGGGCAAGCGGCCCGATGATGTTCGGCGCATGTCAGCAGGGTAAGTGGCAGGCTGTTGTGTTCAAGCCTCAGCTCGACTACTTCCGTCCCGCCGACACCACCGATCCTCTCGGTCCTAACGTTGACTCATACTATCCCCGCGTTAACTGGGGCGGCGTAAACAATACAGCCACTCAGACCCGTTACATCCAGAACGCAGCCTACTGCCGCCTGAAAAACGTGACCATCGGCTACACCTTCCCCCAGGCCCTTACCCGCAAGGCTTATATCGACCGCGCCCGTATCTTCGTGTCGGGTGAGAACCTCGCCACTATCACCGATTTCACAAAGATGGGTGATCCCGAGCTCATCGAGGCATACAACAGCGGCTACGGTTTCGGTAAGGTTTATCCTCTCTCTCGTGTGTTCTCCTTCGGCCTTAACGTAACATTCTAAATCTCCGCATCTCTTAGATATGAGAAAATATATAAACGCGCTTCTTGCCTCAGCGGCGGTAGTCGGCCTCTCGGCTTGTAACGACTATCTCGACAAGGAGCCCATGGATAAACTTATCCCTGAAAACTACTTCAACTCCGCCGACAATCTCAAGGCCTACACCTTGAACTTCTACACCATGCTCCCCTCCCACTCGGACAACTCATACGGTGTAGGTACCTTCTCGACCGACAACGGCACCGACAACCAGGCCGGTCGCGGCGCTTCCTCACGCTTTGCCCCCGGCCAGTGGCGTGTGGGCAACGGCACCGACAACTGGGACTTCACCAATATCCGCAAGATCAACTTCTTCTTTGAGTATGCGCAGCCTAACTACGACTCCAAGTCGATCTCGGGCGCACAGGCTCAGATAGATCAGGCCATGGGTGAGGCTCACTTCTTCCTTGCCTACGCTTATTGGAACGGCTACAGCAACCTCGGCGATTATCCTATCCTCGACGGTGTGCTACCCGACGACAAGGAGGTCCTTCTCGAGGCATCGAAGCGTAAACCCCGCAATCAGGTTGCCCGCTACATCCTCGACCATCTCACAACAGCTGCCAGCCTTCTTCCCGCAAGCTCGTCTTACGGCAAGAACGGCCTGACAAAGGATTGCGCTCTGCTCCTCCGCAGCCGCGTTGCCCTCTTCGAGGCTACCTGGCTTAAGTATCACAAGGGCACTGCTCTCGTCCCCGGCGGACCCGGCTGGCCCGGCAACACCGCTGATCTCAACGGCTTCAACATCGACTCCGAGATCAACTACTTCCTCACCGAGGCTATGGCTTCGGCCAAGAGCGTAGCTGACAAGTTTGTAGGCAACCTCGTTGAAAACACCGACACCCCCGAAGGCATGGGTCCCGGCTTCACCGAGCTCAACCCCTACTACTGCATGTTCAGCGCAGTTAACTCCGGCGCCTACGATGAGGTACTTCTCTATCGTGCCTACAGTCTCGCACAGAACATCTCTACTCAGATGCAGGCTCAGTTCCAGAAGAACGCCGGCGGTACAGGCTGGACCCGCGGTATGGTCGCTTCGTTCCTCATGCGCAACGGTCTGCCTATCTACGCAGCCGGTTCAGGCTATGATCCCGAATGGGAGAATCAGGGTGTGACCGCTACCCTCCAGGGCCGCGACTCACGCATCCAGATCTTCACCAAGACCGACAACTCCATCATCACCTACGGCCTCGACGGCAACTCGCCCGCCGAGTACCGCATGGGCTGGATGTTCGGTGGTGAGGAGCACACCTGCTGCCCCACCGGCTGGGCCGTGAAGAAAGGTCAGGGCTACAACTACGCCGAGGCTCAGGGCAACCTCCAGTCCGTTACCGGCTCCATCACATTCCGCGCTGTTGAGGCTCTCCTCAACTACATGGAGGCTTGTGTGGAGAAGGACGGCAATGTCGACGGCACCGCTGCCGGCTATTGGGCTGCCATCCGCAACCGCGCCAAGGTTGATCCCGACTACAACAAGACCGTTGCCGCTACCGACATGAGCCAGGAGGCTAAATATGACTGGGGTGCATACAGCCACAACCAGCTCATCAGCCCGCTGCTCTACAATGTACGCCGCGAGCGCCGCAACGAGCTCTGCGCCGAGGCTCTTCGTCTCAACGATCTCCGCCGCTGGGCCGCTCTTGATCAGCTCGCCGCTACTCCCTACCAGATTGAGGGTATCAAATACTGGGGCACTGTCTACAACGATCCCAGCAGCCCCCTCTGCATGAAGACCGAGGGTGGCGAATACATCGAGCCTATGGTTGATCCCAACAACAACGAGAGCAATATGTCGGCCGAATCTGCAAGCGCCTACGTTCGTCCTTATCAGATCTCGAAGGTAGGTGGCAACCCCGTATGGGATGGCTACAGTTTCACACGCGCACACTATCTCTCGCCGATCGGTGCCCTCGCATTCGTAAATGCAAGCGAAGACAAGAACCCCGAACATTCTACAATCTACCAGAATCCCGGTTGGTCAATCTATGGTGGTAATGCAGCCTCCAACATCGACTGATCCCCAAGCGTAAACATAACCCGCTCACAATAGCAGAGGGGCGCGCCCACACCGGCGCGCCCCTCTGTCGCTGTAGCCCCGGCATGAGCCTCGCAGAGGCGATG
>CAYWWE010000041.1:2249-18227 GCA_964461785.1 uncultured Bacteroides sp. | reverse complement strand
ATGGCGGGCGATGATTTGGCGGGGGTGGGGGCGGTGCGGGTTGTATTTTTGCCGGAAAAACGGAAATATGGTTATGAAAAACAACACGACAACATCAATTATCGCGGGTGCTACCCTGACGCGGGGAACTGTCGCGAAGAGCTTGAGAATGAATCCGGAGGGTGATGCGTTGATGGCCGTGGGGCTGCCGACTGAAATCACGTCGCTGCCGCTCCGCCCGCTGTGCGCTCCGGGCGCTGACATGATCATCGCATCGCTGGGCCCGCGGCTCTATTCGGTCCACGACGGCGAGGTGGCCATGATCGCCGACACCGGTGACGGCGGCGAGATCTATTGCGGCATCGCGGGCGGCAACCGGGCCATCGTGATGACCTCGGCAGGGGCGCTCCATATCGTGGCCGACGGCTCGGAGGCGGTATGCCTCGGCACTCTGCCGGCGTTGCCGTCGGTCGGGGTCAGTCTTGAGGTGTGCGCCAATCTGTCGGAGACGGTGCCTCCTGTGGCTATTGCCGATACCGATTCGCTCAGGAGCGGTGCGCTCTCGGCCCGCGATGCGGCTTCGCTCGGGGCTGCTTTCGACGCTGCGTGGCAGCGAATCAAGGCCAGGGCACGCGCCCTTGGAGCCTCGGTAGTGCCTGAGGGTGTGACCCTTATAGCTGAAGTGCGTCAGCTCGACGAGAGGGACAAGGCGATTGGCAGTCGAGGGCGGTTCCCGGTTGGGGGCGGCGTGTCGACCGAGGCGATGCAGGTCTCACTGAGCGGCGATCATATCGGGCCGTTTGTGCTCACGGTGCCCGTAGTTAAAGCAAGGATAACGGTGGCGGAAATGGCAGCGGATGAGAGAGCCGTGTGGGGCGATGGGAGCGTGAAGGCCGAGGTGGCTCTGAGCGCGGCGCCGGCGGTGGAAGCGTCATGGACAGTGAGGGTGGAGCGTCCGGCTTCGGGCGATCCGCGTGTCACTGTCATCCCTCATCTTGAGGCCATACCGTCGCAGCCCGGCGATCCGCTTCAGTCTGTAGCCGTGATCCCTGTCGGGAGCGCCACGGAGATCCTTGTCGCCATACCTGAGCGAGTGACAGATCCGGTGGCGGAAGTGACGGCGGGAGAGGGATTTATCGCTCATGCCGGGGCTGTGAGCGGCGATGTGGTGGTCTGGGGATGTCTGGATGGCGCTCAGGGTGATGTGGCCGTGGCCTCGGCATCCTCGCCACTTGCCATTGTGGCTCGCTCTACGGTGAGTCTGTCAGCGGTGGCCGAATTGGTTGCCGCACCGCGTCTGGGCAGTGTGGCTCTGAGCCCGGGATGCGCTCATTTCTATCTGTTTACCGCCGATGGCATACTCAATCTGTCGGTGGGGGCGAAACGTGGTGCGCCGGCAGCCTCGCTGCTTGACAGACGCGGAGTGTCGGCCCGCACCCGGGTGGCGGTGATGCCGGAGTGTGTCGTGGCGCTGACCGACCGTGCCGACGAGCTCGTGATGCTTCGCGGAGGGCGAGCCTCGACCCTTTACCATTCCGCTTCCGAAAGGTTCAGGGCCGTGGCTCCCGGTCCTGTTGCCGGCGAGCTCTATCTGCTTGACATGGAGGGCGGGATCAGAGCGTTCGACATGACCCGTGGATGGCTCACGACGCGAAGCCTGCCCTATAATGTGGAAGAAATGAACGAAGTGGGCGGACGGTTGTTTCTGACCTCCACCTTCGGGCTTGCCGATGCATCGGATGCCGACGGCGACCAAGCAGTGGAGATATTGTGGCGGGCCCCAGTGACTTCGGGTCGCCCGGCAGCAGTGCGCTGGCTGACAGTGGCTCTCGATGCTCCGGGAGGATTTGAGGGCACTGTAAGGGTGTGGCCAGACGGATTTCCTGCCTCGGGAGGGCTGCGTCAGGCCGATCTGATATGGCAAGCGGCTATAAGCGGCGCTCCGCGGTCGCCGATCAGGTTTCGCCTCCCTCTGCCGGTAAGGAATGGTGCTGTCATCGAGATTGCCGGATCTGCCGCGCCCTCGTCGCGCATCATCTCCGTGGCCATAACCGGATGTATGTCATAAACAGTTGTCACAATGAAAGATATAGATTTCATCCTTGATCGCGACCTGGAGCGCGAGGCGCTCGCCAGGCAGACCGAAGAGGATTATGATCCCGCCACCGGAGCGGGCTCGCCCGTGGCGCGTGTGCCATTCGTCGTCCCTGTTGGTCTTGGTGCGACCGGAGGCCGGATAATGGTGCCCGGGGCGATGCTTTCGGATCCGGAGCTCGGAGCGGCCGACACTCAGGTCAAGCTCGATCTGGTGAGGTTTCGCTACGATTTTGAATATTGGGCGTGGCGGTGCGTGAGGATCCGCGACAAGGAGAGCGGCCGGCGCATCGCGTTCAGGCTCAACGCTCCCCAGCGCCGCTTTCTCGGCATGCTTGAAGCCGATCGCCTTGCTGGTCGGCCGCTGCGCTTCGTGATGCTCAAGGCCCGGCAGTGGGGCGGGTCGACCCTCGTGCAGATGTATTTCGCTTATATCCAGATGATTCAGCGGCGCAACTGGCACTCGATCATCTGCTCGCATGTGCGCGACACATCGGCCACCATCAGGCGTATGTACAAGCAGATGCTTGAGGAGTATCCCGAGGAATACAGGGATCCCGACGCGGTGCCCGCTCTCAAGACCGTGAGCGGGAGCCGCTCAAAATGCGAGATAGCGGGGCGCGGGTGTACGGTGGATATCGGGTCGTCGATGTCGCCTGACGCATTGAGAGGCAACGACTTCGCTCTTGCCCATCTGTCGGAGGTAGCCTTTTGGGCCGACGGCACCAAGCGCACGCCCGACGACTTTATCCGCACCATCAGCGGCTCTGTGCCGCTGGTTGCCGACACGGCCATAATCATGGAGAGCACGGCCAATGGCGTGGGAAACTTTTTCCACGAGGTGTGGCTGCGGGCCGAGAAGGGAGAGGGTGCCTACAGGCCGGTGTTCGTGCCCTGGTTTGAGATAGCGCGCTATCGCATAGCCCTGAGCAGGGAGCAACGCCGCGGAGTGGCCATGTCGCTCACACCGATGGAGAGATCACTCGTGGATCGGGGGCTGACCCTGAGCCAGATAGCATGGCGGAGGTGGAAGCGCGGTGAATATCTCACCGACTCGCAGATGGCCGCCGAGTTTCCGGCCAGCCCGGAAGAAGCGTTTGTCAACACCGGAGCCGGAGTGTTTGACCCTGCCGACGTGGAGGCGCTCCGGAGCCATTGTGCCGATCCGGCTCGCAGGGGGCGTCTGGGCGGGGCATCGCTCACCGGGCTCCGGGCTATGGAGAATCCACGATTCACCGACGATGTCAACGGCCCTCTTGAGGTGTGGCGCGAACCCGAGCCCGAAGCCGGGAGCGACCGCTATGTGGTGACGGTGGATATCGGCGGCCGGTCGGCAGGCTCCGATTGGTCTGTCATTGCCGTGATGGACTCCTGCGGCCCCGAAGGGAAGCCCGAGCTTGTGGCGCAATGGCGCGACCATGCCGACCACGACATAGTGTGCTGGCAGGCGGCGGCGATAGCTCAGTGGTATGGGCGGGCACTTCTGGTGATCGAGAGCAACAGTCTGGAGAGCGGTGGCGTGGCGGCGGCTTCGGATGCGTCGCTCTACATCCTCGGCGAGCTCTGGCGGGTCTATCCCAACCTCTATGTCAGGCGCCGGACCGAGAGCCTCCGGGGCACTCCCGAGAACCGCCCCGGCTTCCACACCAACCGCCAGACCAAGACAGCGGCCCTGGCGGTGCTCATAGCCGCCCTGCGCGACCGGACATATATCGAGCGCTGCCGGGGCGCTGTTGCCGAGATGCTAACCTACGAGGTGAACGCGGGCGGCGCCTATGCCGCGCGCCCCGGCTACCACGACGATATGCTCATGACCCGCGCCATAGCCCTCTATGTCATCTCCCGGCGGGCTCCTGAGAGGTCTGTCCCGGTGTCGCGGCTCCCAAGGCGCCCGATCTGGTGAGGAACTTCGGGAGATAAATCACGCTTTTTTTTGTATGTAGCGGGAAAATTCGTATCTTCGCGCTGTAATGTAGGCTCACAGGGTCTCATTGCAGCGCGAAGTCTTTCATAGGCAAAGATCAAAACGTAACAATTTATCCAATCATATTTTACATCAATGAGTAAGGAAAAGAAATTCTTGACTTGTGATGGTAATCAGGCTGCCGCCCACATATCTTATATGTTTACGGAGGTAGCTGCTATCTACCCCATCACTCCGTCGTCCACCATGGCAGAGTATGTCGACGAGTGGGCAGCCCAGGGCCGTAAGAACATCTTCGGCGAGACAGTCCTCGTGCAGGAGATGCAGAGCGAGGGTGGCGCCGCCGGTGCCGTCCACGGATCGCTTCAGGCCGGTGCCCTCACCACCACCTACACCGCATCGCAGGGCCTCCTGCTGATGATCCCCAATATGTATAAGATTGCGGGTGAGCAGCTTCCCTGTGTATTCCATGTGTCGGCCCGTACCATCGCCTCACACGCTCTGAGCATCTTCGGCGACCATCTCGACGTAATGGCTACCCGCCAGACCGGCTGCGCAATGCTCTGCGAAGGCTCCGTACAGGAAGTGATGGATCTCGCCGGCGTGGCTCATCTCGCCACCATCAAGAGCCGCGTGCCCTTCGTAAACTTCTTCGACGGTTTCCGCACCTCTCATGAGATCCAGAAAGTGGAGATGATCGAGCAGGACGAACTCGCTCCGCTCCTCGACCGCGAGGCTCTCGACTATTTCCGTCAGCACGCCCTCAATCCCGATGCTCCCGTGGCACGCGGCATGGCTGAGAACAGCGACGTGTTCTTCCAGCACCGCGAGGCCTGCAACTCCACCTACAATGCCGTTCCGGAAATCGTAGAGGAGTACATGGCCAAGATCTCCGAGATCACCGGCCGCGAATATCACCTCTTCAACTACTACGGTCATCCCGAAGCCGACCGCGTGATCATCGCCATGGGTTCGGGCACACAGGCTGCCGAAGAGGCCATCGACATCCTCCTTGCCAAGGGCGAGAAGGTGGGTCTGGTGAGCGTTCACCTGTTCCGTCCCTTCTCGGTCAAGCACCTCCGCGCCGCTATCCCCGCCACCGTGAAGCGCATCGCTGTCCTGGACCGCACCAAGGAGCCCGGCGCAAACGGCGAGCCTCTCTATCTCGACGTGTGCGAGGCCTACAACGGCGTTGAAAACGCTCCCTCGATCGTAGGCGGCCGCTATGGCCTGGCCTCGAAGGACGTCACTCCCGCCCTCATCATCTCGGTGTTCGACAACCTCGCCCTTCCCGAGCCCAAGAATCACTTCACCCTCGGCATCATCGACGATGTGACCTTCACATCGCTGCCCCCGGTTGAGCCCATCGTGCTCGGCGGCTCGACCTACGAGGCCAAGTTCTACGGTCTCGGCGCCGACGGTACTGTAGGTGCCAACAAGAACTCCATCAAGATTATCGGCGACAATACCAACAAGTATTGCCAGGCTTACTTTGCCTACGACTCGAAGAAGAGCGGCGGCTTCACCTGCTCACACCTCCGCTTCGGCGACGAGCCCATCCGCTCGACCTATCTGGTGACCACCCCCAACTTCGTGGCATGTCACGTTCAGGCCTACACACATCTCTATGATGTGACCCGCGGCCTCCGCGACGGCGGCACATTCCTCCTCAACACCATCTGGGAGGGCGAGGAGCTTGCCAAGAACCTCCCCAACAAGGTCAAGAAGTATTTTGCCGACCACAACATCACCGTCTACTACATCGACGCTACCAAGATAGCTCAGGAGATCGGTCTGGGCAACCGCACCAACACCATCCTCCAGAGCGCCTTCTTCCGCATCACCGAGGTTATCCCCGTCGATCTGGCCGTAGAGCAGATGAAGAAGTTCATCGTCAAGAGCTATGGCAAGAAGGGTCAGGACATCGTTGACAAGAACTATGCAGCCGTTGACCGCGGCGACGAGTACAAGCGCCTCGAGGTGGATCCCGCATGGAGCAACCTCCCCGCCGATCCCGCTCCCGAGCGCAACGAGCCCAAGTTCGTCACCGACATCTGCCGCCCCATCAACGCTCAGGACGGCGATCTGCTCAAGGTGAGCGACTTCCTCCCCTTCGCCAACGGCACATGGCAGCAGTCGACCTCCAAGTACGAGCGTCGCGGTGTTGCATCGTTCGTTCCCGAATGGCTCGCTGAAAACTGTATCCAGTGTAACAAGTGTGCCTACGTCTGCCCCCACGCCACCATCCGTCCGTTCCTCCTCGACGCTGCCGAGCTCGAGGCTGCTCCCTTCGGCGAGGATGCCACACTTCCCGCTATCGGCAAGGGTCTCGAAGGCCTCCGCTTCATCCAGGCCGTCGATCCTCTCGACTGTATGGGTTGCGGCAACTGTGCCGATGTCTGCCCGGGCAAGAAGGGCGTGAAGGCTCTCGTCATGAAGCCTCTCGAGACTCAGCTCGACAAGCAGGCCGACTGGGACTACTGCGTGGACCACGTTGCATCGAAGCAGGATCGCGTAGACATCAAGTCGAATGTCAAGAACAGCCAGTTTGCCCGTCCGTATCTCGAATTCTCCGGCGCTTGCTCCGGTTGCGGCGAGACCCCCTATATCAAGCTGATCAGCCAGCTCTACGGCGACCACGAGATGATAGCCAACGCTACCGGTTGCTCGTCGATCTGGGCCGGTTCCGTTCCTTCGACTCCTTACACCTTCAACGAGAAGGGTCACGGTCCCGCATGGGGCAACTCCCTCTTCGAGGACTTCGCCGAGTTTGGCCTCGGCATGTATATCGGCGCTGAGAAGCTCACCGCCCGCGTGGCCGAGATCATGAAGCGCGCCGCCACATGCCCCAACTGCAGCGACCGCATCCACGAGCTCGCCCAGCAGTGGCTCGACAATCAGACCAACGCCGCCATCACCCGCGCCGTGGCCGATGAGATCGTTCCTCTGGCCGAGGCTTGCGGCTGCGACACCTGCCGCGAACTGCTCACCGTCCGCCACTACATCGCCTATCGCTCGCAGTGGATCATCGCCGGCGACGGCGCTGCCTACGACATCGGCTTCGGCGGTCTTGACCATGTGCTCGCATCGGGCAAGAACATCAATGTCATCGTTGTCGACACCGAGGTTTACTCCAACACCGGCGGTCAGGCTTCCAAGGCCACCCCGCTCGGCGCTGTTGCCAAGTTTGCCGCTGCCGGCAAGCGCATCCGCAAGAAGGATCTCGGCCTCATCGCATCGACCTACGGCTATGTTTATGTTGCACAGATCGCCATGGGTGCCGATCAGGCTCAGACCCTCAAGGCCATCCGCGAGGCCGAGGCCTACGACGGTCCGTCGCTCATCATAGCCTACGCTCCCTGTATCAACCACGGCATCAAGGCCGGCATGGGTCACTCACAGCAGGAGGAGCAGAAGGCCGTAGAGTGTGGCTACTGGAGCCTCTGGCGCTACAATCCCGCACTCGAGGAAGAGGGCAAGAACCCCTTCACCCTCGACTCGAAGGCTCCCGACTGGGACAAGTTCGAGGACTTCCTCAAAGGCGAGGTGCGCTATGCTTCGCTCCTGAAGTCGTTCCCCGCTGAGGCCGCCGAGCTCTTCTCAGCTGCCAAGGCCAATGCTCAGTGGCGCTACAACAACTACCGCCGCCTTGCACAGCAGCAGTGGGGTGTTGATCCCGAAGTAGGTAAGATCTGAGTTCCAGTCCTACCGGAAAAATCATTTCAATAATTATTAAGGTGTCGTCCGGAGATAGAGCCGGGTGGCACCTTAATAATATTAATTCCAATAATGAATCAAATGAAAAAGATCTTTATAGCGGCGGCCGCGGTGGTCGGCCTTATGGTCTCGGCTTGTTCAGGAGGGGGTGCCAGTCATGATGTGCCCCAAATCGACATGGTGGCCAGTATGGAGATGTCAGATGCTCCTGAATTTACCTACAGCGACATCAACTATGTTCCGCTCGACACCGCCACCGACGCGCTCATGGGCCAATATGCTCAGATCATGGCCGTGATGGGCGACACGCTTATAATGCACGACATGGACGTGATGGGCGGCAACAGCCGGTTGCTGCTCTTCAACCTTGCTGATGGCCGCTTTATCCGCGAAATCAAGCATATAGGGCAAGGTCCCGGCGAATACAGCTGGATCGCTTCGGTGTTTCCCGACCGTGAGCGCGGGGAGGTAATCATAAGTGGTGGTAATTTTGCGGTGAACCGCTACACCCTCTCCGATAGCCTCGTTTCGACGAAAAAACTCGCCGTGTTGGGGAGCACCAAGTTTCCCGTGGGATCGCTTGCCAATGGTTTCAACATCGCGGAGCCCTTGGATGGCGACCTGCTCATACATCAGTATGATGCCGATTTCAACGTGGTCGACACCCTTTTCGTGCCCGACTATGATCCCCGCTATATCTCGATGGCCATAAACACCTCGGGCGATCTGGGTCTGATGAATGTCGTTGACACTGTTTATAGCCTCCTGCCCGGACGGATGGAGCCGGTGGTCGTCCTTTCGCGCGGCGACAAAGCTCTCACGCCCAAGGTGGAGCAGGATGTTTACCTCAATCAGAAGGACTTTAAGACGTCTAACGAGATGCGCAAGCGCTATATCCAGTTCAACGACTATATCCTTGACGGCGATAATCTCCTTCTCTCGTCTTATTACGGAGGGTGCTATTACGTTGACCTTTACTCACTTACCGACAGCAAGCTGCTCGGGCGCTGCGTATTCGCATGGGATGAGGAGGGTAGCGGATTCGCGCTACCTTGGGGCTCGACCACCTTCCGCCTTCAGAAATTCCCCTTCCTTGGTCCCGATGGCCGCTACTATATGGTGGTGGATGATGAGCAGGCGGTTGACGCCGACGGCAACCAGAATCCCGACGGCAACATTGGCATCATCTCCTTCAACATCGAGTGACCCCTGCGACCGATCCCGACTCTCTGATTATTATCTTTTAAGATTTTCGCGCACCGGGATTGTTATAAATTTGTTAACTTCGCGTGACGAAAAGTCGGGGCACATGGGTGTCCCGACCTTTGTGATTATATTTTCTCTCCTTATATCCCATTAACATCTTTATAATGAAATCGATACTCCGCTCTGTTATCCTGATTGCGCTGCTTGGGGGCGCTATGGCGGCCACCGGCGCAATACGCAGTCCGAAAAGCGATGTGGCCCGCAATCTCGACATCTTCAACGCGCTGGTCAAGGAGCTGCAGATGAATTATGTCGACACTATCAATATCGAGAAGTCGATCAACACGGCCATCACCGCCATGCTGGCCGAGCTCGATCCCTACACCGAGTATATGCCCCTCAAGGAGCAGGAGGAGTTCCGCTCCATGACCACCGGCGAGTACGGCGGCATCGGCTCATATATCCGCTACACACCCAAAGGCACCATCATAGCCGGCCCGGAAGAGGGGTCGCCGGCAGCTAAGGCAGGTCTGCGCACGGGCGACCTCATCATCCGCATTGACACTACCGATGTCAAGGGGTGGAACGACTCGAAAGTGCGCTCGCTCCTGCAGGGTGTGCCGGGCACATCGCTCAAGGTCACGGTAGACCGTCCGTATGTGGGGTCCGACTCTATCCTGACCTTCGATATAGTGCGCGCCAAGATACAGATGCCCTCCGTGCCCTATTACGGCAGGCTCAAGAACAATCCCGAGATAGGCTACCTCACCATCACATCGTTTACCGACAAGACCGCCTCGGAGGTTAAGGAAGCTCTGGAGGCTCTCAAGGCTCCGGGCGATCTCAAAGGTCTCGTCCTCGACCTGAGGGGCAATGGCGGCGGCCTGCTTGACGCAGCCGTGGCCACGGTGGGCTATTTCGTGCCGAAGGGCACCGAGGTGGTGCGCACCCGTGGCCGGGGCGTGATGGATGAAAAAGTGTATAAGACCACTGTCAATCCGATACTGCCCACCACCCCTCTGGCCATCCTTGTCGACGGAGGCACTGCCTCATCGTCGGAGATCACATCCGGAGCGCTTCAGGATCTTGACCGCGCGGTGATCCTCGGCAGCCGCTCGTTTGGCAAAGGTCTGGTCCAGTCAACCCGTCAGCTTCCCTACGACGGTCTGCTCAAAGTCACCACCGCCAAATATTACATCCCGTCGGGACGCCTTGTGCAGGCCATCGACTACTCCCACCGCAATGCCGACGGAAGTGTCCAGCGTCGCCCCGACTCGCTCACCACCGTCTTCCACACCCGCGCCGGGCGCGAGGTGCGCGACGGCGGCGGCATCACTCCCGATTCGGTCGTGAAATATCCGGAAGTGAGCCGGTTGACCTACAATGTGGTGCGCGACGACTGGGCGTTCAACTATGCCACCCGTTTCGCCGCCGGCAATCCGACTATCGCTCCGGCCGACGAGTTTGTGATAACCGACGCGATATATGAGGATTTCAAATCGACCATCGACCCCGACAAATTCCACTACGACCGCGTGTGCGAGACCATCCTCGGGCAGCTGCGTGAGGCTGCCAAGTTGGAGGGATATATGAACGACTCGGTGCAGGCTGAGTTTGACCGTCTGGGCACTATGCTGCGCCATTCGCTTGACCGCGATCTCGACACCCACCGCGCCGATATCGAGCCTTATCTTGCCCGCGAGATCGTAGGACGCTATTATCACAACAAGGGTGAGATAATCAATTCTCTGCCCGGTGATCCCGGCGTGACCAAGGCTGCCGCCATCCTTCTTGATCCGGAGGCCTATCGCCGAATACTTTCGCCAGCCAATGAGTAAGCCGGCTGCCACTCCGACCCTTGCCCGTCTTGCGTCGCGGTTCATGACCGGAGCGCGGCGCCGTGCTGTCGACAAGGTGCTTGCCGACAGCAGTTGTGCCGACATACGCTTCTATGGCCTTGCGGGGTCGGCGGCTGCCGTGGCGCTGTATGAGACGCTTCCTGCAGACTATGGCGCTCCGATGGTGGTTGTGGCCGATTCGCTCGACGATGCGGGCTATCTGCATCACGACCTTGTGCGTCTGGCCGGTGAGGGAGCTGTGGCTATCCTGCCCTCGGGCTACCGCCGCGACATACGTTTCGGCCTTCCCGACCCTCCGCAGCAGATATTGCGCGTCGATGCCCTGAGCCGCCTCGCCTCCGATCCGGCACTGCGCTTTGTCGTTACCTATCCCGAGGCGCTGGCCGAGGGAGTGGCCGAGCGTAAAGCCCTGGAGGATGCCACGGTGACATTCAGGGTGGGAAGCCGGATGGATCTGACGGCCACCATGCGGAAGCTGAGGGAGCTGGGATTTAAGGAGACTGACTATGTGTATGAGCCCGGCCAGTTTGCCCGGCGCGGCTCCATCCTTGATATCTTCGGCTATTCCAACGAGTTGCCCTATCGTATCGACCTGTTTGGCGACGAGATAGACTCGCTGCGCACATTCGATATAGAGACACAGCTCTCGGCCGACAGGCTCACTGAAATGTCGGTGACGGCCAATGTTGCCGACGAGCCGTCTAATCTGTCGCTCCTCGACTTCGTGCCCGACAGAACCGTGGTGGCGCTCCGCGATGCCACTTATACCATCGAGCGAATCCGCAAGCTCTCGGAAGAGAGCCTCTCGACGAGTGCCGAGCTTGCCTCGGAGGAGGATATAGACCGCGACGCCATGAAGCGGCTCGTGGGACCATCGGCTATCGAAAGCCGGCTCGGCCTCCTGCGCCGCATCCATTTCACTGCCGCCTCATTGCCCGCCAAGGCCACTCGCGGTCAGATTGATTTCGCCACCAGCCCGCAGACGCTCTATCACAAGAATTTCGATCTGATAGCCGAGTCGTTCAACCGCTTCCTCTCCGAGGGGCTCGACATATTTATCCTGACCGAAAATGCCGGTCAGGCCGACCGTCTGCGCGCCATATTTGCCGAGCGTGGCGACACGATTTCCTTCACCCCGGTAGATGCCACCCTGCATGAGGGATTTGTCGATCCGGCGTCGGGGATGTGTGTCTTTACCGATCATCAGATCTTTGACCGCTTCCACAAGTATACACTCAAGAGCGACCGCGCCCGCTCAGGCAAGCTCGCCCTGAGCCTCAAGGAACTTCAATCGATCGAGCCGGGCGATTTTATCGTTCATATCGACCACGGCGTAGGGCGCTTCGACGGGCTGGTGCGCAATGTCACCAACGGACGTGTGCAGGAGGCGATCAAGCTCACATACGCCAACGACGACACGGTGTTCGTCTCGATCCACTCTCTCCACAAGCTCGCCAAATACCGGGGCAAGGAGGGTGTACCCCCCAAGATCAACAAGCTCGGCACCGGGGCGTGGGCCCGCATTAAGGAGAAGACCAAGGATAAGCTCAAGGATATTGCCCGCGATCTGATCAAGCTCTATGCTGCCCGTCTGGAGCAGAAAGGCCATGCTTACCCGCCCGACTCATATCTTCAGCATGAGCTCGAAGCCTCTTTTATATATGAGGACACACCCGATCAGGCCACGGCCACGGCAGCCGTCAAGGCCGATATGGAGGCTGAGCGTCCGATGGACCGGCTGATTTGCGGCGATGTGGGCTTCGGCAAGACCGAGATTGCCATACGCGCTGCCTTCAAGGCCGCGGCCGACGGCAAGCAGACGGCTGTCCTTGTGCCGACAACCGTGCTTGCCTACCAGCATTACGATACCTTCTCGCGCCGGCTGAAGGATTTTCCGGTCAGGGTAGAATATCTGTCGCGAGCCCGGACGGCGGCGCAGACCCGTCAGATCCTGGCCGACCTCGAGGCCGGTAAGATCGATATTATCATCGGCACCCATAAACTGATTGGTAAGTCGGTGAAATTCAAGGATCTCGGACTACTTGTGGTTGACGAGGAGCAGAAATTCGGCGTGGCCGTCAAGGAGAAGCTCAAGCAGATGAAGACCTCAGTCGACACACTGACCATGAGCGCCACGCCCATACCGCGCACACTCCAGTTCTCTCTGATGGGAGCGCGCGATCTGTCGTCGATCAACACCCCTCCGCCCAACCGCTATCCCATCCTGACAAGTGTCGACACCCTGAGCGATGAGCTTCTTGCCGAGGCCATAAACTTCGAGATGGCGCGAAACGGTCAGGTGTTTATTGTCAATCCGCGCATCGAGGGACTCATTGATCTGGAGGCGCGGGTGAAGCGTCTGGTGCCCGATGCCCGCACTGTGGTGGGCCACGGACAGATGCCCCCCGAGCAGCTTGAAAAGACCATCATCGACTTCGGAGCCCACGACTACGACATCCTGCTCTCGACCACCATAATCGAGAGCGGCATAGATATGCCTCGCGTCAACACTATCATAATCAACGACGCCCACAAGTTCGGACTCTCGGAGCTCCATCAGCTCCGCGGCCGCGTAGGGCGCTCGTCGCGCAAAGCGTTCTGCTATCTGCTCACCCCTCCCGGTGTCCCTCTCACCCCTACTGCCCGGCGCCGCCTTCAGGCCATCGAGAGTTTCAGCGATCTCGGCTCGGGCATCCACATAGCCATGCAGGATCTCGACATCCGCGGCGCCGGCAATCTTCTCGGCGCCGAACAGAGCGGTTTCATAGCCGATCTGGGCTATGAGACGTATCAGCGTATCCTGAAAGAGGCCGTGACCGAGCTCCGCACTCAGGAATTTCCTGATCTCGTGGCCACTCCCGGCAAGGACGATGCCCCGCGCAGCGCCGAGCCGGTCGAGGAATTTGAATTTGTTGCCGACACTACTATCGAGAGCGACATGGAGTTGCTCCTGCCTCCGACGTATGTGCCTCACGACAGTGAGCGTATAGCCCTCTACCGCGAGCTCGATGCGATAGAGCGTGAAACTGACCTGCTTGCATTCCGCTCCCGTCTTGTCGACCGCTTCGGCAAGATGCCGCGTGAGGCGGCCGAGCTGCTGCGTATCCCCACGCTCAGGGGGCTGGCCAAGCGGTTGGGTGTCGAAAAGGTCGTATTGAAGCAGGACACCATGTATCTCTATCTGGTGGGCGAGGACAATCGCGCCTACTACAACAGCAATGCCTTCGGGCGCATATTGAGCTATCTGAGCCTGCACACCGACCGCACCCGCCTGCGTCAGCGCGACCAGAAACGCTCCATCGCTATCTCGGGCGTGGAGACGGTGGAGACAGCCGTGGCCATCCTGAGCGAGATCGTGTCGCTCACCCCTCCTGGCGCCTAATCATCACTCTCATTCCGACCTGAAATTTACCTTCAAAGCAAAATACCATGATCATAAGGCTTATTCCTCTGATTATTTCCGTTGTGGCAACTTTGATTGCTGCGGAGGCCCGGACAGCATATTCGCCTGAGTCCGCTCTTATCCCGATGCCTGCCTCGGTGGAGGTGCTTGGATCTGCACCGCTCGACTTCTCGTGCGGCGCCAAGATCGTATCGACCCTGCCGCAGGGAGCGGCGGAGAGCGAGGTGCTGACGGAGATTCTCGCCAGCCGCTTCGGCAATCCCGGCGACGGCGGATCGCCAATGGTCACGGTGTCGCTCGCAGTCGATGGATCGCTCCCGGCCGAGGGCTACCGCCTCAGGAGCGCCGACGGGCGACTCGACATCACCGGTGGTAGCGAAGCCGGTGTGTTCTACGGACTTATGACCCTCGATCAGATATTGCTCGGCGATGTGCCCATGACTGCATCGGGCCGCATGGCTGCTGTGGATATAAGCGACTCGCCGCGCTACGGGCGCAGGGCGCTGATGCTTGATCCCGCGCGTCATTTCCTGCCGGTTGATGATGTGAAGCGATATATTGACCGCATGGCTCGATACAAATATAATGTGCTTCAGCTCCATCTCACCGACGATGAAGGCTGGCGCATAGCGATAGAGAGCCATCCCGAGCTCACGACCTACGGCAACCAGACCTCCGACAGCGGCTTTTACACTCGCGAGGATATCCGCTCGATAGTTGATTATGCTGCCCGCAGGCATGTGGAGGTTGTGCCGGAGCTCGACATCCCTGGCCACACCGTGGCGTTCCTCGCTTCTCATCCGGAGCTTGCCTGCACGTCGGCCGACACAATCGCGAAGCGGGTAGGGGAGACGCATGGGTTGATGCTATGTGCCTCGCAGCCGGAGGTGTATGCCATCTACAATGACATCATCACCGAGGTTGCCGGGATGTTTCCCTCGCAATATATCCATCTTGGGGGCGACGAATCGGTCATCGACAGAAACTGGGGCCATTGCAGCCGCGACAGCGCGCTCATGGCTGCAAAAGGTTATGACTCGGCGGCTCAACTGATGAACGATTTCTTCGGCGAGATTCTCACCAGTGTGCGCAATGCCGGAAAGAAAGCAATCCTCTGGTGTGAGCTCGACAATATCTATCCGCCTGCCAACGACTATCTTTTTGACTATCCCGACGATGTGACCCTCGTCACATGGCGCTATGGCCTGACGCCCAAATGTATAGAACTCACCCGCCGGCACGGCAACGATCTCATCATGGCTCCCGGCGAATATGCCTATCTCGACTACCCGCAGCTCAAGGGCGATCTGCCTGAGTGGAACAACTGGGGGATGCCGGTGACCACTCTCCGCCGCTCCTACGAGTTTGATCCCGGCTATGGGCTTCCGGCCGAGGAACAGGCACATATCACCGGGGTGATGGCCACTCTCTGGGGCGAGGCTATCGCCGACATCAACCGGGCTACTTACATGACCTATCCCCGCGGCCTTGCCATAGCCGAGGCGGGGTGGAGTCTGCCTCAGCGCCGCTCGTGGGAGAGCTTCAGGGAGCGTATGTGGCCCAATCTTTATGACATGATGCGCGCAGGTGTTTCTGTCCGCGTGCCTTTCGAGGTAGCCGACTGAAGTAAGAATAATTTGTCCTATGACCGAGACCAGGCCTGAACAGCTGATGCCATCATCGCAAGACAATGAGATAATCCTTTACCAGCCCGACTCAACCATCAAACTTGAAGTCAGGTTGGAGAATGAGACTGTGTGGCTGACACAAGCCCAGATGTCCGACCTTTTCCAGAC
>CAYWWE010000041.1:0-2149 GCA_964461785.1 uncultured Bacteroides sp. | reverse complement strand
ACCTCCTTGCCACCCCGGGAGGGGATATTCTTTGACGGGCAGATATTCGATGCATACACATTGATGTGCGATCTGGTGCGCAGTGCCCGGAGGCGCATCGTAATGATCGATAATTACATTGACGACTCTGTGTTTCGTCTGCTCGACAAGCGGGAGGCTAATGTTAGGGCTATAATATTCACACCATCCCTTGGACGGATATTGCGTCAGGATATTGAGCGGCATAATTCTCAGTATTCTCCCATCGAGATCAAAACTTACCGCAAGGCCCACGACCGCTTCCTGATAATAGATGACTCCGTTTACCATGTTGGAGCATCCTTCAAGGATTTGGGCAAGAAACTCTTTGCATTCTCTAAGATGGAGGCAATGTCTGCCGATGATCTGATAAACCGTCTGGAGGCAACGGAATGATGTGGTTTTAGATTGTTAGGATATTGAATAATAAGTTTATAAGGATATGACAGACAGTGGAAAAATGACTAACTGCGAGCGGCCCTACGCGGGCCCTCTCGTGAGCGGATTTGCAGTGCTCGTGTTTATCATCGTCATTGCGGTTGCTATCGTGGCGGCGATGACAGGGAGTGCCGAGCCTTCGGCTGCGAGCATACTGCTGGCAGTAGTGGGCGTAATCATCATTATCCTGGGCATCAAGGGTTTCGTGATGCTTGAGCCCGGCGAGGCAATGGTGCTCCTGTTTTTCGGAAAATACTCGGGCACTATGCGCCGCGTTGGTTTCTCGTGGATCAACCCTCTCCTTACCAAGCGCAAGATCTCACTGAGGCTCCGCAACCTCGACGTGGAGCCCATCAAGGTCAACGACCGCGTGGGCAATCCTGTGCTCATCGGCCTTGTGCTTGTCTGGAAGGTGAAGGACACTTATCGGGCCGTTTTCGATATCGACTCGCACACGTCATTGCCGTCGTTTGTTGCCATTCAGAGCGATGCTGCCCTGCGCGAGGTTGCAGGGCGGTTTGCCTACGACAACGAGACCCCATCGGCCTCCGAGCTGACCCTGCGTAGCGGCGGCGAGGAGATCAACAGCCTGCTCGAACATGCTCTCAACGATCGTCTGGCCATGGCCGGTATCGAGGTGATGGAGGCCCGGCTCAACTATCTTGCATACGCTCCCGAGATCGCAGCCGTGATGCTTCGACGTCAGCAGGCAGCCGCAATCGTGTCGGCCCGCGAGAAGATTGTCGAGGGAGCCGTCGGGATGGTGAAGTTGGCTCTCGAACATATTGAGAAAGACCAGGTGTGCAACTTCTCGCCCGAGTCAAAGGCAGCGATGGTGAGCAACCTTATGGTTGTGCTCTGCTCCGACGATGCCGCTACTCCCATGATCAATACAACAGCTTGATATACTGCAATGAAAATAGCTATAATTGGAGTCGGGGCGATGGGTGGAGCCATCGCCTCAGGAATCCTCGAATCGGGCTTCCCTCCTTTCGATCTCATACTGTCAAGTCCCACCCGCAGCCGGCTTGTGCCCTTTGAGGCTGCCGGGGCTGTTGCGGCGCCCGACAATATCCAGGCCGCGGCAGCTGCCGATGTGGTGATACTCGCCGTCAAGCCGTGGCTCATCGAGAAAGTGGCAGCCGAGATAGCATCCAATACCTCGCTGAGCGGAAAGACGGTGGTGTCAGTCGCCGCCGGAATCAGCGGAGAAGATCTTTGCCGGTATCTTGCGGATGCAGAGGGGAATGTCCCGGACATTGCCATCGCCATCCCCAACACAGCGGCTGCGCTGAGGAAGTCAATTACCTTTATCGTCAATGTCACCTGTCCCGACCCGAGGGTAAAGGCGATCTTCGAGCGTGTCGGGTCGGTCATGACCGTCGACGAGGCACATCTGCCCGCAGCAATGGCTCTGGCATCGTGTGGCATAGCATTTGCCATGCGTTATATCCGCGCGGCCACAGAGGGTGGTGTGGAACTTGGCATCCGGGCCTCGGAGGCGCAGACCATCGTGGCCCGAACCGTGGAAGGGGCCGCAGCCATCCTGCTCCAGCCCGGAGCGCACGCAGAGGCCGAGATCGACAAGGTCACCACCCCCGGCGGATACACCATCCGCGGCCTCAACGCCATGGAAGCAGCCGGCTTCACCCCCGCCGTCATCGCCGCCCACCGCGCCTGCCTCACCCGCTGA
>CAYWWE010000040.1:0-18992 GCA_964461785.1 uncultured Bacteroides sp. | reverse complement strand
CAAAACCCCTTGCAACAATGAATGTTGAAGGGGTTTTGTCGTGCGCATGGGGGGACTCGAACCCCCACGTCTTTCGACACCAGATCCTAAGTCTGGCGCGGCTGCCATTACGCCACATGCGCTCAATTCTCAGCAAAGTTACTAATAATTTCTGACACATCAGGCAACTTCAGTTCATTTATTTCAAAATACCGATGAGGATGGGATAGAGTTACTCCACTATTGCTATGTGTCTACCGACTGAACCATCTCGGAGATCTCAATGTTTTAAAGAAAATCTTTATACAACAACCTGACTTAATCCATTTTACTATGACTGATCTTAAACTGAAGAGAGCATACGAGCCTATTGCGTCTGATGACGGGTACAGAGTGTATATCGACAAACTTTGGCCCCGGGGCTTATCGCACGAGACTTTCCGATATGATACATGGGACAAAGAGATCTCACCGAGTGATGAGCTGCGCCATTGGTTCCATGACAATCCAGAAGCACGTTGGACTGATTTTGTCAGGAAGTATCTGAATGAACTGAAGTCAAATCCAGCATGGACAGGATTTCTTCAAGATGTGGAAGGGCATCCGGTTGTAACTCTTCTCTACTCCTCGCGTGATGAGAACGAGAATAACGCTGTTGTTGTTGCAGACGCACTTGTGGCCGCCTCTGATGGACAAATCAAAATGCAAAGACCGGCAAATGCAGCCTGATCGATCATAAAAAAATATCTTTGTGCGAAAAAAATCCGAAATAATTTGGCAGACACGATAAAACTCCCTAACTTTGCACTCGCAAAGCCAAAGAGACAAGGCGAAAATAAATATGGTACCTTGGCCGAGTGGTTAGGCACCGGTCTGCAAAACCGTTTACAGCAGTTCGATTCTGCTAGGTACCTCTCAAAAGACTTAGGCGACGATCTTTATAGACCGTCGCCTAAGTCTTTTCTCCCCTCTCTTATCTTCCTATGCCCCCAATCATCACTCGCTGTCAAATTCCGTCGTCAGCACTACTGCAACAGAAAGCAGCAAAAACAGTATAACGGCAGCCCCAAGAAAACATATCAGGGCTTTCATGAAGCTGAAATGAAAGACGTGAAGCATCAGATTCATTGACAGGACAGTAAAGATCAGAGCAAAGATATAGCAGCGGCCAAATGTCAGCGGGTATTTTGTAGGCCGGAGCTTACGCCCACATTCATCGCACTTGATTGCATAGTGGGTGCCATGAAGGATATATTGGCATATCTGACCGTACCGAAGCGGATGATGACAATATGGGCAGAGTTTCTTATTTCGCATAATCATTGATCTTTATTTTTGCAAAGATAATGATTCACATCTAAAAAATGTAATTTTGCAGTAGAAAGATAAAACAATATACTCTAAAACTGATGGAATACAGATTCTGCGGAAACAGCGGCCTGCAGTTGCCGATGGTGTCGCTTGGTATGTGGCACAATTTCGGCGATGTAGACTGTTTCGCTACAATGGCGAAGATTGTTTTTACTGCTTTTGACTGCGGTATAACTCATTTCGATCTCGCCGACAACTATGGCCCACCTCCGGGAAGCGCTGAAGAAAATTTTTCCCGGATCATGTCGCGCGGATTATCGTCTCACCGAGATGAGATAATAGTGTCGTCGAAAGCCGGTCATTTGATGTGGCCGGGCCCGTATGGCGACGGTGGCTCCCGCAAACATATAATGGCCGGGATCAACCAGAGCCTTCGTCGCACCGGCCTGGACTATTTAGATATATTCTACAGTCACCGCTATTGTCCCGAGACCCCTCTCGAAGAGACTGTCCAAGCTCTTATAGATATTGTTCATCAGGGCAAAGCCCTCTATATCGGACTGTCAAAGTATCCCGTTGATGTTGCCGAGCGGGCTTGCCGGATGATGGAGGAGCAGCATGTAAAGTGTCTTGTCTATCAGGATCGTTACAGCCTTCTGAGCCGAAAACCGGAAGCCGCACACATTGACTTTGTTAAACGAGAGGGATTGGGATTCGTCACATTCTCTCCTCTCGCACAAGGTTTACTTACTAACCGTTATCTCGACGGCATACCGGCAGACTCCCGCGCAGCACGAAGCGGAGTTTTCCTACACCCCGAGGATATAACACCCCAACTCGTTGATCGGCTTCGCCAACTGAACATACTCGCATCCCAACGAGGCCAGTCGTTGGCTCAGATGTCACTTGCGTGGCTACTCAGTAAGCCGGCTGTCACTTCTGTTCTGATAGGTGCAAGCTCGGTCGATCAGCTCAGAAATAATATCGGAGCGTTGGATAATATAACGTTTACAACGGAGGAATACACCAAGATCGACCGTATCCTTAATGAATAGAAAGTAATAGCGCCCATGCCTTTTCGTCAGCATGGGCGCTATTACATGTCTTATCGGCCGGCCGAAACAATCATCGAGCGTAGGCGACTGTTGAAATCTGTCGATGCAATCAGTTTTTCAAGGGTAATATGCATCCTGTAGTGCCAATAATTGTGAGGATTAGCAGGGTCATTGATCACCTCTTCCATAGGATTGTCACGCCTGAGATCAGGATCGATCGAGAGATAGTCCTGAAGAGGAAGAATGCAGAGCATTGACGGCGACTGGAGATGACTGGCAACGATCATATTGCATATCCAAGGTTCGGCAACTTTCGGGGCAATTCCACTCTGATGCAGAATGTGATTGAAGAAAGCCTGACTGACGGTGTGACTCATCTCCCACCATCCGCGGATACCAGGCATATCATGCGTGGAAGTGGCGCATACCGACAGATAAGGATATTCACTTGGATCACCAAACTGGCGATCCGGTGCCTTAGGCATCCTCTGGATCTCGAGAGCAAGGATTCTGAGTGAGTCCATGACTGACGGCACACAGGCGGGAATCATTCCGAGGTCTTCAGCACATGTAAGCATATCCGTCGCTTCAGTGATAGGCGGAAGTTTTTCCATCGCTTTGGATTTCCAGAAACTGTCATTGCGCCGATAGAAGAAATCATTGTACAGAGCATCGAAGATCCTGCGCTCATGCTCATCCATTTGGAGATACGGATATGTGGTCTGAGCGGAGATTCTCGGGTGCCATTTGCCCTCCAGGACCGGATCAGGGAGGAATAACACCTGATCTATCAGCCCTTGAAGAGGCTCTACCAGTGACCTGTCACGACTATCCTGCGGCAGTGATTCTCCCCAGTCTGCAATTGCTCTCTGTGTGGCGAATTCGGGTTTCAGCTTATAGTGTGCCGCCCCGTCAGGCAACAGGAATCGTCTCTTTACATCATCGGCATTATCGCCGAAGATATCTGTCAGAACCCAGTCTGTGATATAAGGGCGGCAATGTAACTCCGGGGCAAGTCTGAAACCGTATGCCGAGTAAAGTTCATTGGCTGTGAACGGAAGAGCGGGATTAAATACGCCTAACAGTCCGTGGATCTGATCAAGAGGGATCTGCCAGATTCTGAAAAATCCAAGCACATGATCGATGCGGTAAGCATCGAAGTAGCGTGCCATGTGGCGGAAACGGTTCTTCCACCATTGGAAGTTATCGCGTGCCATCGCCTCCCAATTGTAAGTCGGGAAGCCCCAGTTCTGGCCATTAACGGCAAAGTCGTCGGGCGGCGCACCCGCCGAAGCATCAAGATTGAATAGCTCCGGATATAGCCATGCGTCAACGCTCGTGCGGGATATTCCGATCGGGATATCACCTTTGATTGCAACTCCGAGGGAATGGACATAATCGCGTGCCTCTTTAAGTTGGCGATCAAGATGATACTGCATGAAATACACGAAATCTACCTGTGGCTTGTGCGATGCCATGAAATCAGCGACACGAGCATTGTCGTAATGCCTGTATTCACCCCACTGACGCATATCGGGTGTCCCGAATTGATCGCGCAGGACACAGAAAGCAGCATACGGGGCGAGCCAATGTTCATTCTCACCGACGAATATCTTGAAAGCCTCTGTATTCACAGTCGCATCACCGTCCTGATCAAAGAGCTCGCTCATATACGCCATCTTGGCAGCAAAGACCGCTTCGTAGTCAACGTCGGTTTTTTCCTGTAGCTCCCTGCGCAATTCCCCGTAATGAATCATCCTCTCCTGATCCTTGAGGGTTCCGGCATCTTCGAGCCGGATATATACAGGATGCAGAGCGAAAGATGATATTGAATTATAGGGATAAGAGTCGGTCCATCGACCTGTCATGGTAGTGTCATTGACAGGAAGAAGTTGAATGATGCTTTGCCCTGTCGATGCGGCCCATTCGCCCATTTTCTTTATATCAGCAAAATCACCGATGCCGAAATCATCTTCTGAGCGGAGTGAGAAAACCGGGATGGCAACACCGGCTCCTCTCCAAGCGGCCGACGAGTCGCGCAGTTTAAGTCCGGAGATAACAATGGCATCGGACCGTTTTACCGCCGTGGGCATTACAAATAGTCTGTCATCACCTGTCTCCCAAGCCACAACATTGCCAGTCTCTTTCCTGATAATCAGGAATTTATATCGGAAGCTCTCCACGTCAGTGTCCAAGGGGATGGACACTTTCCATAACGGGTAGCTGGCATCTGAGCATCTCAGTGCTTTTTCGGGATTCCATTCCCCGAGAGATGCGGTTGATCCGCTCACCGCAAGATAGCAATCAGAGGGCACAAGCGGAGCAGCGATCTCAATGATTATCCGGCCTCCTTTAATCTCGATTGCAGATGCACGCTCACTATCAGGACGCCGGCACACACAGTCGGTAAAGAGAGTGGAAAAATAAGGCAGATCGTCCGGACGATCAAGCCATGAATCAAACAACGAGATTTGATCCGCGCCCGAGTCCTCAAAATCAGGCACTCTATGATCCCGCCACTCACGACGCATCAGAGTCCCGTCTGGACCTGTTACCAAATATCTGTATTTCAGTCCCTGAAAAGTGTACGGAGCATCTGATTCGAGATCCATAACCCAGATAGAACCATTGTGAAGTGGTTTCATCTCCAGACGGGTATGGTGTACGGAAGATCCGTCTGAATGGGTGAATTCTATCGCAACCGACTCGCCCCATTCAGTCTGATACCCTACATAAAACGAAAGTCTCATATATTATCTTATCCTGAATAAATGTGAGATCGACGGCGCTGACATTAACCGCAGCGCGATGTACCACAGGATGTGCAGATAAGACAACCTTCTTGGTATACAAGGCTTTCGCTCCCGCAATTAGGACATTTCTGACCCGAGGCCTTTGTTCCGTTGGGAAGATATTTCTTAAGCGCGCGCTCAACACCCATCTTCCATGAATTGATCGACAGGCTGTCAAGTTCAAGGCCTCCTACGAGTTTAAGCACCTGATCGATAGGCATACCATAGCGCAGTACGCCTGAGATCAGCTTGGCATAATTCCAATACTCGGGATTGAACTTATCCGAAAGGCCTTCGATAGTGGTCTTATATCCGCGCTTGTTGATAAACTGGAAGTCATAGCGCTTATTGCCGTTCTCATCAACCGCCTTGATTATCTTGCCGTGGTTGACTGACTTCGGACAAAATATGCCATCCTCATCATCGGCCAGACCGGTGAAGATCTCATAAGGCTTACCGTCTACCAGACCAACGAAAGCAATCCATTTTTCCTTATTATTCTGGAAACGGACCACATCGGCCTCCAGCTCAATGGGACGTTTGGTCAGGATGACAGGCTCCGCGAGCGGATGGGGAACGGGCACTTTATTGTTGCTGTTCTTCTTTTTGTCAACAGCTATCAGGACACCCGACCGGGATCCGTCTCGATATACGGTGCAACCCTTGCAGCCGGTTTTCCATGCCTCAACATAGAGACGGTTGACAAGAGCCTCGTCAACATCATTCGGGAGATTGATGGTGACAGAGATGGAATGATCAACCCACTTTTGGACTGCACCTTGCATCCTTACTTTCTCGAGCCAGTCCACATCAGCGCTAGTTGCCTTGGAATAAGGAGAACGGGCCACGAGAGCCGCCAACTCTTCTTCAGAGTAGTCAGGGCGTTTTTCTATCCCGTTAATGTTCATCCATGTAAGGAATTTGGGATGATATACCACATATTCCTCAAAGGCATCTCCACTCTCGTCCACAAAGTCAATTCTCACCGATGTGTCGTTAGGGTTCACCTTTCGGCGACGTTTGTAGACCGGGAGGAATACAGGTTCGATGCCCGAGGTGGTCTGGGTCATCAGCGAGGTAGTGCCGGTCGGAGCAATTGTGAGACACGCAATATTGCGCCGTCCATGTTGCTCCATATCTGCCACGAGCTCAGGATCGGCCTCCTTCATCCGCGCAATGAAGGGATTATGAGCCTCTCTTGCAGCATCGTAAACGGCAAAAGCACCACGCTCCTTAGCCATCTCCACCGACGAGCGGTAAGCGGCCAATGCAATGCACCGGTGAACTTCTACTGATTTTGCAGTAGACTCGGGAGTGCCATAACGTAGGCCGAGAGCCGCAAGCATATCACCCTCTCCGGTGGTACCTACACCGGTTCGGCGCCCAAGAAGCGTCTTGGCACGAATCTTTTCCCAGAGATTGAGCTCGGTGGTCTTGACTTCCGCTGTCTCCGGATCGCTCTTGATCTTAGCAATGATCTGATCAATCTTTTCTATCTCCAGATCAATGATATCATCCATGATTCTCTGAGCTTTTGCAACATGATCTTTAAGCAGATCGAAGTCGAGATAGGCTTCAGGGGTAAACGGATTCTTCACATAACTGTAAAGATTGATAGCAAGCAGGCGGCAGCTGTCATAAGGACACAAAGGTATCTCGCCGCAGGGATTGGTAGAGATGGTTCCGAAACCGAGATCGGCATAGCAGTCGGGCAGGCTCTCGCGGATGATCGTGTCCCAGAACAACACTCCCGGCTCCGCACTCTTCCATGCGTTATGAACAATCTTGGCCCAGAGCCGCGAGGCATCTATACTCTCGGTCACGAGTGGCGTGTCGCTATCGGTCGGGAATTGCTGCACATATTCTTTTCCATCCACCGCGGCCTGCATGAAAGCGTCGTCGATACGAACAGACACATTCGCTCCCGTCACCTTGCCTTCAGTCAATTTGGCGTCAATAAATTTTTCGGCATCAGGATGTTTGATGCTGACTGTCAGCATAAGTGCTCCTCGACGACCGTCCTGCGCCACCTCACGGGTTGAGTTGGAATACCGCTCCATAAAGGGAACGAGACCTGTCGAGGTAAGAGCAGAATTCTTGACAGGCATACCTTTCGGTCGGATATGTGTCAGGTCGTGCCCTACACCACCTCTACGCTTCATCAGCTGAACCTGCTCCTCGTCGATCTTGATGACGCCTCCATAAGAATCCGGCTTGCCATCTAGACCTACCACAAAGCAATTGCTGAGCGACGCAACCTGATAATGGTTGCCTATACCTGTCATGGGAGATCCCTGAGGAACGATATAACGGAAATGATCCAGCAGGTCAAAAAGCTCCTCATGGCTCATCGGGTTGGGATATTTCGCTTCAATCCGTGCAAGCTCGGCAGCGATACGATGATGCATATCGGCCGGCGACTGCTCATAGATGTTGCCGAACGAATCTTTAAGAGCATATTTGCTCACCCATACACGGGCGGCTAACTCATCTCCATCGAAGTAGCGGAGCGAGGCTTCGTATGCCTGATCGTAGGTGTAGGTCGGACTTTCCACCGCAATAAATTATATTCTTGTTGTGTTAATAATGTTGGCTATTGTTTTATTCGGACTGCAAAGGTGGGATTTTTTCTCAGAATTCACAAAAATCGGACTCAGATTTTTTGAACAATGTTGATAAGTTTCCCGTTCCCGCAGGTCAAGGTATTGTTATCCTGCAAATTAACTTCAGAGCAATGTTGCTGAAGTTTCCCAAAATGTATTATCTGATCTTGAGCAGCCATTTGTTTATCCGGCAGAGAATATTTAACTTTGTGACTGAATAAATCTGCTCTGAATATGATCGATATCGATTCTTTCTTTCTCAACCGTCGCACAATCCGCCGCTATGACGCGGATAAACCTGTCGATTACAATATGCTTGCCGACATGCTTGATGCTGCACGCATGGCCCCAAATACCGGCAATATGCAGCTCTATAGCGTTGTTGTCACCACCTCACCCGAGCGGCTGGCAGCCCTTGCCTCCGAAGGGCATTTCAACCAACCTGCGGCAGCCGGCGCCAAGGCCATACTCACTTTCTGTGTCGATATGCGCCGCTTCGCCAAATGGTGTGAGACTCATGAGACCGAATCAAGTCTCAACAACTTCCAGGGATTTATCTGGGCAGTGATGGATGCTGTGATCTTTGCACAGCAGTTTGTCACGATAGCAGAGAAGCAAGGTCTCGGCACCTGCTATCTCGGCACCACTACCTATAACACCGATGCTATATGCCGTCTCCTTGACCTGCCCCGCGGCGTGCTCCCTCTGCTCTCGGTGTCGGTGGGCTGGCCGGCCGAAGAAGGCGATCCGAAGCAACGTCTGCCAAAAGAGGCAGTGATCTTCCATGAGGTTTACAAAGATCCCTCGCCCGAAGAGATAACCTCAATCTATAGCGAGACCGAATCATCGCCCGAATCACTGCGATTTGTAGCGGAAAACTCAAAACCCTCCCTTGCTCACGTCTTCACCGAAGTGAGATATCCCAAGGATGGCACTGAGCTGTTCTCCGGAATCTTCCTCGATCGGATCCGCGAGATGGGGATTAAGATCTAAGGCGTCAACAACCCTTAATCAGCAACAAAGGAGGGCCCGGATTCTTTGCCGGACTCTCCTTTGTTGTTGCATACAGAGGGATATTCTTATTTTGCCAGTTTCTCCGGATATCCGGGCTTTACAGGTATGTGGGTATCATCCATAGCTGCGCTATAGGCCAGCCAGGCGGCTATTGCCGCATTCGTGCGCATATCGTCAAGCGACATTCTCTCGTAGGTGTCCATCGTCGAATGATATGTGCGGAAATAGTCGAGTGGATCCTGAATGAACTGATAGGCCGGAAGACCGAGGCGGTTGAAGCTGACATGGTCGGTACTCCCCGTCTTCTGCGGAGAAAGGGTCTCGAAGCCCAGCGACTCAAGGGGTTTCTTCCAAGCCTCGAAATAAGGACGTGCCATATCGTTTTCCTCATAATGGATGCCCCGGAACTTGCCTGAGCCGAAATCGACATTCAGATAGAGTGCGAAATCGTCATAACCGGCCAGTTTCTTTTTGCCCTCGTTGTCATAGAGATAGTTATTTGCATAGCCTCTCGATCCGTACAGGCCCTGCTCCTCGCCGCCCCAGAGAGCAAGGCGGATTGTGCGTCGGGGCTTTACATCGAGTGCTTTCAGTATGCGTAGGGCTTCCATCATCGTGATGCATCCGGCAGCATCGTCAGCTCCTCCCGTTCCTCCGTGCCATGAATCGAGATGCGCACCGATCAGCACGATCTCATTCTTCAGTTTGGGATCCGTTCCGGGGATTTCTGCTATGACATTATTGATCTGCTGATTGTCGGTGAATACATTGCGTACGTCGACCTCCATTTCAACCGGCTCTCCGCTTTTGAGCAGACGGACTATGCGGCCATGATCCTCGATCGGCAGCGCTATTTCAGGAGTTGGATATGGTTGACCCACTTTATAGCTTACACCTCTTGAACCGGGAATGTTGAATGTACCGTCTCCGACCATTACAGCCACCGCTCCCTCTTCCTTGATCAGGGAATTGATGGCGGCTCTGAGTTGCATCTCTGATGCAGACCGGTTGAAACGGCGTCTGCGGACTCCATTGGCGCGTGAATCTTTCTTCATATCCTGAAGCTGCTCGTCGGTATAGCGAGTGGCCATCGGGCTGAATGAGAGTTCATATTCGCGTGTGGGAGGCATGATCACAATTTTACCTCCGAGCTGTCCTTTATATTTTGCCAGTTCTGTCGTATCGGCTGCCTCCAGAAGGATACACTCAGCCTTGACAAGTCCGTCGGTGCTTCCTGACCACGCTTTCGGATTGGCGGCAAAGCTGCAATAATATGGTGCGGTCATTGCAACATAATTCTTTTCGTTGTCCCAGCCTCCTTTGGCAAAATCACCGGCACGCTCGATGCGCACATTTGAGAAGCCATAGTCCTTGAGTTTGTCGCTCACCATGCTCTCGGCGCGGAGCTTCATCTTTGAGGCAGCCAGACGCGGTCCGAGCTTATCGGTCATGAAGTGGGCGAGACTGTCGATATGCGAGTTTGAGAAAGCCTCCTCTTTGACTCTGTAGGCCATCTCGTCGGGTTGACTCACCTGGGCATTGAGAGTCGCGGCTGTTGCACAGGCAACCAGCCATCCGCAAATTGCTTTTTTCATTCTGTGATATTTATGGTCTGTTATTTAAATTCCTGGCGATGGACCGGATCTCCGGAAAGATTGATGTTGAATCCTCCCCGGTCCGATATATAATGGGTGCAGACAAGATCAAGGCCTGCTCCCTTGAACTGATCCTGAACGTTCTGGAGCAGCTCCGACTTTATTTCAAGATAATCGTCGGCATCCTTGATATAGGCATTAAGCTGATAGGATGGATAGAAATCCTGTAGCTCAGTCTCAAGCACAAAGGGTTTAGGGTGATGAAGCACGCCTTTAGTGGCCAGCGCCGCATTTATCAGCAGCTCATGTACCTGCCGCCAAGGCACATCATAACCGAATGTTACCGTTGTGTGGATGATCAGCCCGAACTTGCGTGCCGACGCACTGAAATTCACCGTGTGAGACGACATTATGAACGAATTTGGGATGGTCACCACCTCGTTCTTCAAAGTACGGAGCCGCGTGACAAAGGGTGTTTTCTCGATCACGTTGCCAACAGTGTCATTGAGCTTGATGCAATCGCCTATCTTGAAAGGACGCATATAAGTGATCACCATTCCCGACATAATATTGCCGATAACGCTGCCGGAGCCAAGCGATATGATGAGGCCGACAAAAACCGAAATACCCTGAAATACGCCCGAGTTGGATCCCGGCAGATAGGGATAGATCATGGCTATCATAAACGCATACAGAAGGAAACGGATGATATTGAAAGTGGTATGCGCCCAATCGGGGTAGAATCCGCTGATCTTCAGTTTGCCGCTTTCTATCTCCTTAGCCACATACCGCAGTCCCTTGATGATATATCTGATGCAATACCATATCACGATAATGATGAACAGATTGGGAATATACTCCACAATCGAGATGATCACCATCTTGACCGGTTCGATAATATACATGAACATCTTAAGGGCCAGATTCTCTGTCTGCGGGAAGATTGCAAAAAGTATAGGCACAATAAACATGAGCTGCAACAGAAGCACTGCATAGCGAACCAGATTGCTCAGGAAAATGAGTATCTTGCCGAGGCGCCGCGTGTTGAGAAGCTCGTAGTCACGGATGATAAGGGGATGCATCCGTTGCTGCTTGAAGCGGATTATCTGACGGCGGAGTTTCCTGAAAAGGAAATTGGTGAACTTGAACAGGAGATACTGGACAAAAAGCACAAGGACAAAGAGCACTCCCCTCTCTATGATTTTCAGGAGATTATGCTCATCTTTAAGCTGATTGATCTTATCGGTCAGGATCGGAGTGTATCTTTCAACCAACTCCTGTCTCGACACATTTTCCCACAGCGCGTCCTGATCCGTGATGCTGATGATCACTTTCCGGCCATACATAATGTCGGTATATCCATCGTTGACCAGTGTCCCAACTGTATCGCGTGTCAATCTCTTGTCCTTACCTATCTTCAGGATGATCTCCGACGCTGTCTCGGCACGGTCATGAGCCGATTGACCACCCCTGCTGGCATAAAGAAGAAAGAGCGTATCGCTTTCAATCACAACCGGCACTCCTTCCGTGGTAGCACGAAGCGAATCTATCCTGCATTTCTGGGCAACCAGCTTCAACGAGTCAGCGATATTGTTGATGTTGCGCGCCTCGTCGAGCTCCGAGCGGAGCAGGATTTCCTGCATCTTCATCTCCTGAAGCTGCATCGTCATCTCGTGAAGGCGGATCGAGTCCAGTCTGATCCGCTCCTCGACAGGCAGTGTTTCGGCTATCGAATCGACCTGTGCGTCGGTAAATGCCGACTGAAGTATTTCACCTGCCTTACGGATCAACTGGGCGTGTGACGGTATATTGAAGAAGATAATTCCTAAAAGCAGGAAATATACTGGTAATCTTTTCATGACAAAAGAAACAGAATATTCTCATATACCTTGATCCGGCCCCTTGGAAAAAATCAAAGATTGCCTGAACCGAAATCGTTTTTAGATATTCAGAATATTTCAGGCGCAAAGTTATATATTTTTTCCGACAATCGTCCCTGCTGCGGTTATCTTCTTCGACGTTAGGCCGCTTGAGGCCCTCGATATCGACATATCTTCCGGATCATGGAAAGGTGATCCGGAAGACAGTGAGTCGTGAATCAGTGTATGGGAGCAATGAAACATTTCCTCCCTGTGCTTTCATAATCTGCCGGCTGAGAGCCAGCCCTATGCCCTGTCCTCCACTACGGGTTGTGAAAAAAGGCACGAATATGTTTTCTGCCGTCTCCGGATCTATCATAGGCCCATTGTTGGCTATATCTATCGTCACGCTATCGTCGGCATTGCAGGTGGCTGCAACAGTTATCCGTGCATCCGACCTTCCAGCAACAGCCCCCAGAGCATTAGTTAGAATATTGGTAATCACTCTCGAAGTCAATGCGGCATCGGCATATATCATCAGATCGTCGGCACATCTTGTCAGGCAGATCTCTACATCACCGGATCCTATGCTTCTGGCAGCCTCAATCATATTTTCAAGCAATGGCCTCAAGTCGACAGGTCGGAGATTGACAGCCGGAGGCGATGAGAGCGTCCTGAAGTTATTTACAAAGTCGGTCAGGCTCTCGCTCATGGTGCCGATGGTGTCAAGCCCTTTGCGTATCTCCTGAGGGAGAGTCTTGATTTCGGGAGCCGACAGTATGGTGTTGGTGATCGAGGTCACGGGGGTGAGCGAATTGATTATTTCATGAATTAGCACCCGTGTCAGGCGGCTCCACGATTCCACTTCCCGAGTCTCAAGCTCCACGGCAATATCATCGAATACGAATATCTTTAGCTTCTCCTCGGCAACCACGGCCTCCGATACTTGCACTACAACATTGCGGCGGACCAGCTGTGATCTGTCGCCAACCGTGATCTGAAAACGGTTGCCTGCTCCGGATGCTGCAAGCAATGACGGCAGTTCGGGGTCAATGGCAGCCATACGGTCGATATGCGTGATAACCTCAAACCCGAGAATGCGCAAGGCTGCATCGTTTATCTTCACAACATATCCCCGGGCATCAGTCACAATCACCCCGGCGCTCACAGCCTGGAGGATCAGACTGTAGGTGCGTTCGCTTTCCACCGTCCTGCGCCTCTCCCGGGTCAATATCTCGGCTATTTGGTTGAGCGATTGCGCCACCCTTGAGTTGCTGTTGCTGAACCGGAGAGATGAGTCGTTGTTTTTCACCGCATCCAGCAGCAGTGATACGTCACGGTCTGATCTGTCCATCATCTTCATGATCGCAAATGCAATGACAATCCCGAAGCACGCCAACAATATGGCAGCCGCATAATATCCGGTTGCAAAGCAAAGCGCCATTGCCGCCGAAACAACAGCGAGAGCCGCGAGCAGAGCAATGCGACGTTTCATAATCCGTAGCGGCGCATCTTGTTATATAATGTCTGTCGGGTAATGCCGAGCCTTGTGGCCGCAGCCGACAGATTGCCATGACATTCCTCTATGGCTGTACGGATCATCGCGTGCTCCATTTCGGCAAGGGTGGTGTCGGCAGTCGGTAGCTGGGCTGATGCCTGACGTGGCGCCGGCAGAGAGAAATCAGATGGGAGTAGAGTACTGCCCTCACCTATGATGACGGCTTTTTCAACTGCATGCCGCAGTTCCCTGATATTGCCCGGCCAATGATAGTTTTGCAGAAGCTCGAGAGCATCCGGTGATATCGTGGAAAACTGCCGGTTGTAGCGGCCCGAAAATTCATGCATGAAGCGCTCGGCAAGCGACCGGATGTCGGCTCGACGCTCGCGCAGCGGCGGGAGGTGAAGGTGGAATGTGTTGATCCTGTAGAGCAGATCCTCGCGGAAACGTCCGTCGGCTATGAGGGATTCTATGTCGGCATTGGTGGCCGATATCAGTCGGATGTCGATGTCGATGGATCTGTTGCCTCCGAGCGGGGTGATTTTCCGGCTCTGCAAAGCAGCCAGAAGTTTCCCCTGCATGGCAAGTGAGAGATTTGCAATCTCATCCATCATGAGAGTGCTCCCCGATGCCGCTTCCAGCTTGCCTTTACGGTCGGCTATGGCTCCGGTAAAAGCTCCTTTCTTATGACCGAAGAGCTCGCTCTCGAAGATCGATTCCGCTACAGCGCCCATATCTACCGACAGCATATCTCTTGAAGCCCGGCGCGAGAGTCGGTGAATCTCGCGTGCAAGCACCTCCTTGCCTGTGCCGTTCTCTCCGGTGATCAGAACATTAGCGTCGGTCGGGGCGATTTTCTCCACCAACGCGCGGAGCTCTTTCATTTCCTGGGTATTCCCCCACACCATTTCATCGCTCTGAGGCTTCACGGGCTTTCGCTTGAAATTCAACACACTTTCTATCCTGGCGATCAGAGTATCGTTGTCCCACGGCTTTACAATGAAATCGTCGGCGCCCTGCTTGATCCCTTTCACGGCAAGGTCGATATCTGCGTATGCCGTCATCAGTATCACAGGAAGCTCGGGGTCTCTCCGCTTGATTTCCGATAGCCAGAATAGCCCCTCGTTACCGTTGTTGACTGCCGAGCGGAAGTTCATGTCGAGTAAAACCGCATCCGGCCGATCGTCGGTTATCGCTTGCGTTATCAGTTCAGGTGCAGCAACAGTTGTAACGCGCTCGAATCGGCGTGATAGCAGAAGCTCCAGGGCAGTCCTCACCCCTCGGTTATCGTCAACAGCAAGAATATGGCGTTTGAGTTTCATACGTCTGCAAAGTTATAAAAAGAATTTCTATCCCGAAAAGGGGGAGAGCGTAACGTGGCTCAGGTTTCTGTTTGCCTCCGCGTATGATAAATTTACACCTGTGTATGATTTCTTTACACATTCCGTCGACCGACGTTTCTGTAATCTCCCGCTGTCAAGCCATTTACAATTGTGGCACGCTTTGTGTGACCATTCCAGTATAAAACAATGAAAATTTGTAAAAAAATAATGTACCAATCAAAGCAATGATCGAACTGACGAATCTACAGAAAACTTTCCGAACGGCCGAGGTCGAGACCATGGCCCTCAACGGTGTCAATCTCTCAGTAGCCCCGGGTGAATTTGTGGCCGTAATGGGTCCATCGGGATGCGGCAAATCAACTCTGCTCAATATCCTTGGGCTGCTCGACAATCCTTCTGCAGGAAGTTATAAACTCAATGGCAAGGAGGTGGCCGCGCTAAAGGAAAAAGACCGCACAGCTCTACGCAAAGGACTTATAGGATTTGTGTTCCAGAGTTTCAACCTAATCGACGAGCTCACCGTTGCACAGAATGTTGAGCTGCCGCTCATCTATCTCGGAGTGCCGGCTGCCGAACGTAAAAAGAGGGTCAGGGAAACTCTTGAGCGGATGAATATAGGCCATCGCGCCAAGCATAAGCCCATGCAGTTATCGGGAGGTCAGCAGCAGCGCGTAGCCATTGCCCGTGCCGTCGTGACTAATCCTGCCCTGATCCTTGCCGACGAGCCGACCGGTAATCTCGACTCTACCAACGGCAAGGAAGTGATGGAGTTGCTCACCGAGCTAAACCGCGGTGGCACAACCATCGTGATGGTTACTCACTCCAAGCATGATGCTCAGTATGCCCGGCGCACAATCAATCTGTTCGACGGCAGCATCGTGGCCGAAAATACTAACTTCTGATCCTCCTGACCTATGGGATATATTATCAATACTCTCGTCAACAACCGCAGCAACACCCTTGTGCGCCTGCTCTCGGTCGGCCTCGGCATGGCAATGGGTATCTTCCTGCTCATAAAGGTTGTGCGCGACACTTCGTTCGACACATGTTTCAACGACTACGACCAGATCTATCAGCTATGGAGTGAAGATGACTACGGCAATGGGGACAAGTATATCTCCGGTATGGGTTTTGGCCCGCTCGCCGGTGCGCTTGCCGAGGATCTGCCCGACATGATCGAGAGCGCCACCATAACAACCGAACGTCCCGGCATGGTGCGCGATGATGGAATGGAATTCGATGTTTCCGGCCTGTGCACCGATAAGTCGTTCTTCTCAACGCTTGGAATCGAGGTGCTTTCCGGCAATCCGGAAACCGATCTATCGCTCCCCAACACCGTTTATCTAAGCGACAAGCTCGCCACACAGATGTTTGGCTCGCCCGAAGAGGCTATCGGCAAGATTGTCAGGGCATCGTACTTCGATAACATGAAGGTGGCGGGTATTTACCGGGACTATGGCGATGAAAACACGGTCAAGGCGCAATTTGTCTTCGGCCAACCAACTTACACAGCCGAATATGGTCCGGGCGACGACGGAATGTCGTGGCACGCTGCATCTTGGTGGAACACTTATCTCCGCCTTAAGCCCGGAGTTAAAGTTGAAGATCTTGACAAGAGAATCAACGATGTAATTCTCAAGAATGTGCCCGACACCGACACATCGAAGCACCGGTCATTCGCCCGTCCGCTCCGCGACACCTACCGCAGTGTTCCGGAAGTGAAGCGCATGAACCGTATCCTTGCATGGCTGGGAATCCTTATCCTCGTGGTGACCTCACTCAACTACGTCCTGCTCTCTCTTTCCGCCCTACACCGTCGCAGCAAGGCAATAGGAATATTCAAATGCTGCGGAGCGCAGAAGTGGGAAATCTTCAGGATGTTCCTTGCCGAGACCTTGATCATTCTTGCGGGTGGCCTCGCAATCACTGTCCTTTGCTGGTGGCTCACGAAATCGTTTGCGGCCGACACCGTCTATGCCTCGATCACCTCAGCCGTTAGTCTCGACCGCCTCTGGGTGGCTCTCGCTGTCACAGTGGCAATATTTGCCATTGCAGGTGTCTTGCCTGCCATCCTTTATAGCCGCATCTCGCCTATCCATCTATTCCAGAAAAAAATTGGAGGCAACACCGTGTGGAAGTCGGCACTGCTGCTCATTGAGAGCGCCGGCTCAGGATTGGCCTGCTGCCTGCTTGTGCTCGTCATTTCGCAGTACCGTACCTTAACCGACGCGAGCCTCGGCTTCGACCCCGACCGCCTCGTGATGATCACCGGTCACAATGCTAAGGAGAGAGAAGTATTCCTTAAGGCCTACGAATCGCTCCCATACGTCGAGGCGGCTTCTATCGCCTCCGGTTTTCCCGGCTGGGGCTACGATGGCGACCGCATCCGTCTCGACGAAGGTGGATCCAAAGGCTTCCTTGCCAAACTCGATACCTGGCGCAAAGGCTACTCCGACATGATGGGCATCCGGTTCCTCTATGGCCGGGAGCCTGAGCGTGACGGCGAAGTTGCCGTCAATGAAGTGTTTACCGAAAACTATACCACCGATCCGGCCGAGATGATAGGCAAGCAGATATCCGGCGGTTGGAAGAAGGATGTGCAGACCGTTGTTGGCGTTGTCGACAACTATCGCTTCCGGAGTTTCTACGAAGATATGTTTCCGCTCACAATCTATCCTATGGGCGACAAAGTCTGGCGAGCCGTTATCACTCTGCGTCTGGCCGAACCCTTTGATCGCAATCTCGACCTGCTTAACAACGAAATCATAAATAATTATCCCGGCGAAAAGATTCTCGTGCGTAACATGCACCACGAGCTGCGGGCAGCCTACGCCAACGTAAGCCTCTTTGCCATCCTCACCGGCATTGCCTCAGTGATAATTGTGATCATAACCCTCTCGGGACTAATCGGCTACGTTTCCGACGAGATGGAGCGTCGGCGCAAAGAAATCGCCATCAGGCGAATCAACGGAGCCGAGACCGCCGATCTGATACTCATGTTTGCCGGACGCATATCCGCCGTATGTGCTATTGGCGTTGCCGCCGGAGCTCTGCTCAGCTGGCTATTCAGTAGAGAATGGCTCTCGCAGTTCAAGCTCACAGTCGATAACCCGGCTCTGCTCATCTTTCTGACGGCTATATGCCTGATGCTTGTCATCATGGCCACAGCCTCACTAATCGCCCGCCGCATCGCCCTCGCCAACCCCACCGCCTCACTCAAAAGCGAATAAGCGGAAGGGCTGGCCGCAGGCTGACAGATCAAAATGAATCAATCATCATAGCGTAGGAACTCTCCCTTTGAGTTGAATTTCATGTCGACTCCATTGGAGAGTTCCACTTCATATCCCGACTTTTTCTTTTCAATGCCGATCACCTTGACATTCTTTTGAGTCTTCTTGATATAGTTAGCGATAGCTGTGGGCACAAATGAGCTGGGCACGGACCCACTCTTTCGCACCTCTACATCTTTCCAGTTACCGTTGCGATCAAAGGAAATCTCTGAACCATCGGTGAGGACTACGTCATATTCGCTCACCCGGCCCAACTCCTTATCAATCTTGATGTGGCTCACTGACGCCTTGAAATTATTCTTCAGCGTTGTTTGGGCAGCCGTAGGAAGGGTATTGATGTCATGCGAATACTTGTCGCGGGCTGATGCCGTAGCTATTCCCACGACCATCGCCATAATTAAAAGAAATTTCTTCATATTCATTTCATTTAGATTTTGTATTAACAAGTCCATTTATTTTGACCCATGTTTATGAATATAAAAAACCTGTCCCCTTCCAAAAGTTTAACCCCAACGCATCATTAGCTAAAAAATAAGACTTGCAAAACTAAGTGTTGACCCGGATTGTTATAAAAACAAATTAATCACCTCTTTTTTCTACAATATTTACTTCATTCACATTATGAAATCCGTTAGACGAATTCTTTTTGCAGC
>CAYWWE010000039.1:8404-19395 GCA_964461785.1 uncultured Bacteroides sp. | reverse complement strand
CAGGCACCCCTCGGTTGACACTGTTGCGATACTCCCGATGCGCGACGGCCTTACTATTGTGAGCCTTATAAATAATTAAGACCTGATCATCTCTCCAGACATTATGAGCAATATTGTAAAGATTTTATTTAATAGTGTAAAAAAAAAGCGAGGTTGCAATACTATTATGTCTGTTGGTAGCATTACCAACGCAGGCCTCTTTACAACTGGCAGTTGAAAAGGAATGTCGCGTTCAGGGGCAAGTGGTTGATGCAATTACCGAATATCCTGTCAAATTTGCAAAAATAAGTGTTTTAGATACCCTTGGCACCGTTTTATGTGATTCGTTGGGTTATTCTGCATGGCAAGAGGATAATACCGCATACGAAACTGTGCTATACGACGGAGCTGTACCATGGCAGTCAAAATACAAAATATCGATCGCGGCTAAAGGTTATGAAACTCACGAGATTGAAGTGACCACACCTGAAAACGGGTATATCAACTTTGGCACAGTTATGATGCTAAAGCCACGTCGCGAAATTGAATTGAATGAAGTCACTGTCACGGCAACCCGTATCAAGATGGTGATGAAAGGCGATACTATCGAATACGACGCCACAGCGTTTCAGCTTCAGGAAGGTTCCATGCTCGACGGATTGATTTCCATGTTGCCGGGCGCTACGCTTGACAACGACGGACGTATATCTGTCAATGGCCGCTTTGTTTCAGAGCTGTTGGTGAATGGCCGCAAGTTCTTTTCGGGAGATCCGCAGGTGGCCCTACGCAATCTGCCGGCATACACAGTTAAAAAAATTCAGGTTTACCAGAAAACACCCGAAGAATTGCGCGATATTAAAAACCGCGACCGATCCGATGACCCGTTGGTAATGGACGTGGGGCTGAAAAAGGAATATATGAATGGTTGGATTGCCAACGCAGAGGGTGGCTATGGAGCAGGCACAAATGGCGGATGGTCGCCGCGTTGGATGGGACGCCTATTTGGTATGCGTTACACTAAAAAATCATCATTTGCAATCCATTCATCGGCCAACAATCTCAACGACCCGGAAGCAGCCGGTGCCAAGGGACAATGGCGAAAGCCCAACTCCACATCAGGCGAAATCACTACCAAACGCGTTGGAATCGAATATAATTCCGATTGGCAGGACCAGACTGAAGCAGGAATTAACACGAAGTTGAATCTCGTCCGTCAGAGTACATTCAACACTATTGAAACTCTTAGCGAAGCATATCTTACAGGAGGAAACTCTTTCAGCCGCTCGCAGTCGGCTTTAAACCGCAACACATGGCGAGGAGACTGGACTGGTGGGATATCACGCAGATTCACGACTTTCATCAGATATATTTCGCTTACTGCCGACCTGAACTATGAAAACGGTAAACTTCACAGCGAATCGACCTCTGCTGAAAGCAACTCGATGCTTCATGATAATTTCGCAGCTGCCGGGTCGGCCGACTTTATCAAGAATATTCTATATCTGCGTCAGCAAAGCTCTTTACAGAAAGACCGCACTTTTGGTCAGAACTATAATGTGGCGTTGAATTTTGTCAGAGGCCTACGGTTCGGTGCATCTGCCACGGTAAACAATGCCACCAACCATACCAATGGCTCAGACCAGATCACTTATCCTTCCAATTCACGACTTGACATAAACCGTCTGCGCCGTGATGAACTTCCGGCACATGACTATTCTTATCAATTAAATCCCTCCTGGAACGGATATGGAAGTAATTGGCGGGCAGGAGTTAAATACACATATTCCCAGAAGTATAACCATGGCGAACGCACATTGGAAGAAATAAATAAGGCAGCAGAAAACACCACCCCTTCCATTCAGCAAAGCTGGGCCATAGACTACGCCAACAGTTACCTCACGACCCGACGGGCATGGAGCAACGTGCTTAACCCTAATATGACATACTGGTGGGGCGGTGAGAAAAAAAGAGATTATAACCTGACACTATCAGGAAATATTGAGAACACAACCCGACACGTCTCCGACTATCGCAACCGGGAGCCACATAATCTCAGCCGCAATGACTGGCGATTCGACGGTAATCTCAGATTAAATAAGGGAGGGAGCAATGGGTTTGCAGGAGGCGCCTTTGCACTGGAACTGGCACTGAACCAGACACTCCCGGATGTGATGCAACTGCTCGACGTGCGCGACACATCCAACCCTCTGGTGATTGAATCGGGTAACCCGGATCTACACAAGGCCACCAAATATGGTGCGACTATCGTTTACGACAAATCTTTCAGAAAACCATCCGCCTGGTTGACGTTATCTTTCAACTACTACCGAATCGACAATGCTTTGGCCCGCGCAAGAACATTTGACCGCGCCACCGGCATAACCACCTGGTGTCCCGCCAATATCAACGGCAACTGGGGTATGGACTCAAAAATATATTACAGTACCGCACTCTTGCCAGGCAAAGCCCTCATAATAACAAATACACTGTTGCCGGCCTATGCCTGCAGCGCCGACTACTCCTCCGATTCTGATATAGCTGTCCGTTCGGAGGTCGACAACTGGTCAATCCGCAATGACCTCACGGCCAGTTATGAAATTATGAGGGGGCTTATGATTACCTCAAGGCTTAACCTTGTCTGGGCATCGCTCCACAGTCGCAGCAAACTTTTCGATACATTTGACTTTGCAGATATAAACTACGGCGTCGGAGTGAAATACGTGCTGCCGGGTGGCTTCGAACTTGACACCGACCTGATGGCCTACTGCCGCCGCGGCTATGAGGATCCCTCCATGAACACGACCGACTGGGTATGGAACCTCCAGCTGAGCAGATCATTCGGAAAGACAAAGCAATTCACGGCCAAAGCCATCGGCTTCGACCTGCTCCACCAGCTTCCAACCGTAAGACAAGTGGTCAATGCCCAAGGCCGGACAGAAACCCGCTATAACTCCCAGCCGGCCTACGCAATCCTGACGCTGGCATATCGCCTTGACATCAAACCACGCGGGAAATGATATATTTCCCGCACTGACATCAGTTTAACTGGATGGACTGGGGCTACGCATGCCTTCGCTGACGAGCGACTCGAAGAGCTCCTTGTAGCGCCGGGCGATAGATACGGAGGAGAATTTCTCCGCCACCTGGCGGTGGAGCTCCATGCGGTCGATCTGTGCATCGCAGGCCCAAATGATTCCCTCGGCAACCGACTCGATGTCCTTGTATTCGGCTATGTAGCCGTTGACCTTGTGCTCCACAATGTCGGCCTGGCCTCCGCGTCCGAAGGTTACCGGCAGGCAACCCATCGACAGGCCTTCGATAAGAGTGCCTGGAAGAGTCTCATAAAGCGATGTGGAGAGCACCACCTGGGAGTGGCCGTAGATCTGACGCAGGATGGCTGGATCGTTGACGCGGCCCATTCGGATGTAGGGCAGACGGAGAGTGTCGAACACGGCAGGATCGCGCACATCTCCCACGAATATGGCCGTCATGTCGCGCGCTTTCTCCGGATAGTTGTCGAAGATGAAATTGAGCGCGTCGATGGCGTATGGCAGCCCCTTGATAGTGTCGTCGAGCCGGGCCGCGCACATCACAACCCTCAGTGGGCCGGCGCCGAGATCGTCAAGCGGGTCGGTGGCGTTCTGAGCCAGAGCGGCGGGTGAAAAATAGTCGGCCGGAAATGCGTTGTGGATCACATCTACCTTCTGATCGCGAAGGAGGATGCTCTCCTTGGCCCGGTCGGCCAGCCAGTGGCTCACGGCCACGAAGTGCATGGGAATTGCGTCGGACACTGCTTTCTTCTTCAACAGCACCCGGCGCGAGAGGTCGGCCGCCGAGTGGCCGCCGAGAAACTGACAGTTGCCGCAGCCCTGGACGCGATAGCCGGCGCACTCGTAGGCATGATGACAGATGCCGGTCATGCACCACATATCGTGCATGGTCCACACAATCGGCTTCCCCATCTTGTGGAGGCGGCGTATGCCACGGATCGACACCAGGCCCTGATTGATCCATCCGAGCGACACCACGTCGGCCTCCTTGACCCACGGGTGGGAGTAGACTCGGCATCCGGTGGATCCTGTCGATACCTTGAAGAGCTTGCGGCGCGAGAATCCGTTGGCAAACAGGATCTGCAGCCGCTCGGCCATAAACCTCATGCCGCGGGTGAAGCGGCTGCCTATGACGCTCACGTCGGGATCGTCGGTACACTTGGTGTAGACCACCATGCGGGCGTCGACTCCTTCGCGCCTTAGGGCGCGCATCAGGCGGTAAGTTACTATAGCTGCGCCACCGAGAGTGTCGGAGTGGCTGATGAATGTCACACGGAGGGGCTTCTTGTCCACGCGGAGTAAGGGGGTTTTTAGGGAGTGAAAACTATGATGAGAGTCAGTGTTTTGATACCGGGATAATCTCGATCTCGCTTATGGCGAGGCGGGCGCAGAGATATTCCCTGAAGCGGGTCATCTGAGCCTTGGAAAGGGGCTGGGCCATGTAGACCATAGCCACCGTGACGGTGTCGGTGGCCGGACGGTCGGCCATGTGTTCGGTCGAGGCGAATATTGAGCGTGCAACGGCTATGTCCCTCACTTCGGGAAACAGGACGCGGATCTCGGGGGCTATCCTGACGGCTACTCCACCGGCTTCGCGCTGGTCGGCCACAATGGTTCGGAGCGAGTCGATTATCTCCTCCTGACGGGTGATGGTGGCCTGAGTGAGCTGATAGAAGTCGGCCGGAGAATCGGCGCGCTGATCGGCGGCGGGCGATGAGATCTCGCCCCCCTGCAGGAATTCGAGTTTGATATTGCCCAGATCGTAATAGCGCAGGCGCGGCTCGAGGGCCATGACGAGCGAATCTACCGGCAGGGTGCGCCCGATCAGGGTCAGCTGCAGATAGCGCTCGCCGTCGGCCACATAATATTTTTTCGACAGCACCTGAGTGGCAGGGAAGCGACATTCGTCGGCCACGAAGCGGTCGATCTCCACATTGAGCTTATTGGCGTCGAGCATACGGATGGTGAGATATATGGCCGGGATCATGGCAAGGATGGCCAATGAATAGACCCAGCGCATCACCCGTCGTGACCGGTCGGGGTTGGCCGTGGCCACCGACTTGTATTTCATCAGCTTGACCCCTATGAAGGTGGCGAAGGCAATGTAGATCGAGTTGATGATGAAGAGGTAGAAGGCGCCGAAAAAGTAGTTGGTCTGCCATGTGGCCAGACCGTAGCCGGCGGTGCAGAGCGGCGGCATGAGCGCTGTGGCTATGGCCACGCCGGGGATCACATTTCCCTTGCTGCGCGATGCTATGGCGAGGATGCCCGCTCCGCCGCCCACGAAGCCGATCAGGACATCGTAGATGGTGGGCGATGTGCGGGCCAGGAGCTCGGAGTGCTGCTCGTTGACGGGCGAGATGAGGAAGTAGATGGTGGAGGCGATCACCGAAAATCCGGCAGCCATGATGAGGTTGCGGAGCGCCCGCTTGATGAGGTCGAAGTCTCGCACGCCTACTCCGAGGCCGCATCCTATGATGGGGCCCATCAGCGGCGAGATAAGCATGGCGCCTATGATGACGGCAGTGGAATTGGTGTTGAGGCCGAGCGAGGCGATGAGTATGGCGAGAATGAGTATGACGATGTTGGTGCCGCGAAAGGATACTCCGTCGCGGATGGCCTGTTCGGCCTCCTCCTGCGGGATCAGCTGCCCGTTGAAGGAGAAGTAGTTGAGAAAGAAGTTGCTGAGTCTGGCGCCTGTCGAAGTGTTCATTGTCATTTCTTTATTCTTGAGAGCCTGGGGATCGGGATATGTTCGAGCTTGATGGCGGCTGCGACGTAAGCGGCCAGTAAGATGGTGCGTATGCCGAGGTCGGGCAGCTCGTGGCCGGTGGTTATGGTCTGGCTCAGCCCGTAGAGGACAAGGGCGGCGATGAAGTAGCCGCATAGCCGTCGGGTGGGATAGGGGATCGGCATCTTGCGGCGCCCTATGGCCCAGGAGAGCACCATCATTACCGTGTAGCATCCGAGAGCGGCCCATGCGCAGCCCATGTAGCCCATCCGCGGGACAAGGAGGAAGTTGAGCGCGAGGGTCACCGCGAGCCCGATGAGCGAGAACCATGTGCCCCAGATGGTCTTGTCGGTCAGTTTGTACCAGAGGGAGAGGTTGAAGAATATTCCGAAAAACAGTTCGGCGATCATCACTACGGGCACCACTTTGAGACCCGAGAAATATGCCGGGCTGATGAAATAGCGCAGCACGGGGAGATAAAACATCACGAAGAGGAAGATGATGAGCCCGAATATGACGAAGTAGCGCATGGCGTCGGCATATTTACGGGTGGAACCCTTCTCCTTGTCGCGGGCAAAGATAAACGGCTCATAGGCAAAACGGAATGCCTGGGTAAACATGACCATGATGATGGCTATCTTGTAGTTGGCACCGTAGATGCCGAGCTGCGAGAGGCCGTCGGCCTTGTCGGCTACGAGATAGGGGAGGAGGAGCTTGTCGATGGTCTGGTTCATGATGCCTGCAATGCCGAGGATCATGATGGGGAAGGAGTAGGCGATCATCTCGCGCCACAGGGTGCGGTTGAACCGCCAGCGGAATCCCATCAGCTCGGGGAGCAGAAGCACCGTCACGGCTGCCGACGAGATCAGATTGCTCAGGAATATGTAGCCGATGCCGAACGCGGGGTCGTAGAACCAGCTTACCCATTCCGGCGCCTGCTTCATGAGCCACGGGCAGAGGAGGATGAAGAAGAGGTTGAAGCCGATGTTGAGGGCTATGGAGATGATCTTGAGGGTGGCGAAGCGGAGCGGACGGTGGCGATAGCGCAGATAGCAGAACGGGATGGCTGTGAAGGCATCCAGTGAAAGGACGGCAATCATCATGGCCGCGTAGGAGGGATGATCAGGACAGTGGAGCAGGTCGGCCACCGGATGGAGGAAGCAGAGCGCGATGATCAGGAAGAGTCCTGATGACGCGGCAAGCGATATGAGAGAGGTGGAGTAGACCTCCATCGGATCCTTGTAGCGGTCGTGGTTGGCGAACCGGAAAAATCCGGTCTCCATGCCGTAGATGAGGATCAGGAGGGCCAGCGCCACAAAGGAGTAGACGTAGGTCACGACACCGTATTCGTCGGATGGGAAGACGGTGGTGTAGAGAGGGACGAGACACCAGTTGAGAAACCGGCCTATGATGCTGCTGGCACCATATACCACGGTATCTTTGGCAAGGCTTTTGATTGCTCCCATCGGAGGAGTAGTGGGGTGATGATGGTTTTAGTTATTGAGAGTGATGAAGTCAGTCGCTGAACAGGCCTCCGAGATAGGTTCTTTTGTCGCCTCCGGCAAGGTGAGTCCAGGCAAGTTCCGTCACCTCGCGGCCTCGCGGGGTGCGGTTGATGAATCCCTCCTTGATCAGGAATGGTTCGTAGACCTCCTCGATGGTGCCGGGATCCTCGCCGAGGGCGGTGGCGATGGTAGAGAGGCCTACGGGGCCGCCCTTGAACTTGGTGATGATCGTGCGGAGGATCTTGTTGTCGGTCTCGTCGAGACCGTAGCGGTCGATCTTGAGGGCTTCGAGAGAGTAGCGGGCTATCTCGGTGTCGATGTTGCCCGATCCCTTGACCTGGGCGAAATCGCGTACACGCCGCAGGAGGGCATTGGCGATTCGTGGAGTGCCGCGCGAGCGCATGGCTATCTCATGTGCGGCCTCGCCCGAGCATTTCACCCTGAGCAGGGTGGCCGAGCGGAGGATGATCCGTTCGAGGGTCTCGTGATCGTAGTATTCAAGGGAGCAGTTGATGCCGAAGCGTGCGCGCATGGGCGAGGTGAGGAGACCGCTGCGGGTGGTGGCTCCGACGAGCGTGAATGGGCTGAGGGCGAGCTGGACCGATCGTGCGCCGGGGCCTTTGTCGATCATTATGTCGATGCGGAAATCTTCCATGGCCGGATAGAGATATTCCTCGACTACGGGGCTGAGGCGATGGATCTCGTCGATAAAGAGCACATCGTTTTCTTCGAGCGAGGTGAGGATGCCGGCCAGATCGCCAGGCTTGTCGAGCACGGGGCCCGAGGTGACTTTGAAGCCGACGCCGAGCTCGTTGGCTATGATGTTGCTCAGTGTGGTCTTTCCGAGACCCGGGGGGCCGTAGAGCAGCGTATGGTCGAGTGGCTCGCCGCGCATACGGGCGGCCGCTACGAAAATGCGCAGGTTTTCCACGACCTTCGACTGGCCGCGGAAGTCGTCGAAACGCCCCGGGCGGAGGGCTTTGTCCTGATCGCGGTCGGGTGCGGGAGCCGGACGGCTGTCGGCAGCGTCGCGTATGTCGAAGTCGTCGGGTGTCATTTCGTCGTCCTGTTTCTTTTTCTTGCTCATCTGTGGGAGATTAAGGAGAGTGTTTTAGCGGCTATGGTGTCGGGGCTTATAGCGTCGAGGCAGGGGAAGGATCCGTTGCCGGAGATGCGGCATGGCTTGTTGCCGTAGACCGAGCATGGGCGGCACGGGAGGTCGGCCTGAATGCGCAGATCCTCCGGTGAAGTGGCGCCGGCAAATCCTGCCAGAGGATGGGTGGCACCCCAAACCGACACGACCGGAACTCCTCTCAGAGCTGCCAGATGCATATTCCCGGAGTCCATCGCTATCATTGCATCAAGACTGCCCATGAGCTCTATCTCTCCGGCCAATCCGCCCTGAAGCCCGAGGCGTGCCACGATGGTGTCGGTAGCCGGGAGGAGACGGGCAAGACGGTCGGCTTCGTCGCCGGGAGCGCTAAACCAGAACAAGGCGGCATCCGGACGGGAGGCACGGATCATATCGGCGGCCTTTGCCATCTTTTCGAGCGGATAGGCCTTGCCCGGATGGGCGGCGAAGGGAGCTATGCCTATGCGCGGACAGGCGGCAGGAGCCGGCGCTCCCAGTGGCGCTTCCGTCGGACACCCGGGGTCGTAGCCGAGGGCACGGAGCACGTCGGCATAGCGGTCGGCCGAGTGGCGGAGCTGCTCGTGGGCAAGGCCGCGGACAAGGCGTTTCTTGTCGCGGCGCCCTTTGTCTATCACGGCAATCCGGGTCCCGCGCAGGCGAAGGAGGTTGCGCAGCAGCCGGGTGCGGATCACGTCGTGGATGTCGGCTACCGCCACGGGGTCATAGGTCGCTTTGAGTTCGCGAGCCAGCTTTGCCAGTCCGGCAATCCCTTTGTGGCGACCGTCGGGGTCGATGGCCGCTATCTCTATCCCCTGTGGAAAAAGCGCTGCAAAGCGCTCCCGAGTCACGACGACAAACCGCACCTCGGGGTGGCGACGCGCGGCTGCTGCAACTACTGCCGATGCCATGGCCACATCGCCAAGGGCGGAAAAGCGCGTTATGAGCACCGTCGGGCGCTTGTCGGTGGGGATGCCGCTCATCTCGTGGAGGGATTACTTGCCGGCGTAGAGCACCGGATTGGTGGCCGGATCATTGTACATCTTCATCTGCCGGTAGACCTTCATGTATTTGCGTCCGGCAGCAAAATCATCGAGCAGGGTGTCGATGGCCGAGATCAGATCGGCGCGCTGCTCATCAAGCACCGCGAGTTTGGCGGCGCAGCGGGCGCGATGGTCAGCAGAGGCATCCTCGCGGTTGGCCTCCACGCCCATGTGATAGATCTTCAGGGCAAGGATGCTGAGGCGGTCGAGTGCCCAGGCCGGGCTCTCGGTGTTGATAGTGGCGTCGGGGGCAGCGGTCACTCCGGCATAGAGGTCGCGGAAATATGAGTCGAGATCTTCCACCATATCCGTGCGGACCTGATTGGAGCGGTCGATGCGGCGCTTGAGCGCGAGAGCCTCGACGGGGTCGATGGCCGGATCGCGGATTATGTCTTCAAGGTGCCACTGCACTGCGTCGACCCAGTTCTTTTCAGCTAAAAGATGCTCGATGGAGCCGTCGGGGTGAGGGTTGGCAAAGTGGGCGTCCACATTGTCGGTGGTGTGATAGGCCGCGGTGGTGGCAGCGAATATGTCGTATGCTTGTTGAGCGAAGCCCATGGATGGTCGGTTGGGGTTAAGAGTGAAGGTTCAGGCGCTTATCGCCAATTGTTTTCACAAAGATACATAAATCTCGCCGACCCCGCAAAAAAATCGCAGCGAGGGGTCAGCGGCGGGCCGAGAGAGTACGCTCTCCGAGATAGCGGGCCAGCTCCTTGCGCACTTCGTGGAGCTCCTGGATTGCCTGCATGATGGAGATCTGCGCGCTGATGTCGGAGCTTTCCGCAGCCAGGCGGCGTCCCATCTCCCGGAGGCGCAGCTCGAGGAGGGCATATTTGAGCTCGTAGACGGCGCGGGGCACGAGTGTCTGGAGCCGCTCGCGCTCGGTCTCGACATGAGAGTATTTGGTGTGGATCTTGCTCAGGCGATGCCGGTCGGCCACGAGGTCGGTGGCGAGGGCGCGCACCTTGTCGTCGGGGGTCGAGATGAGGATCTGCTCGGCATATCGGCTGTCAAAGAGATCTATTTCGGCCTCTCGTCCGGCGGCGAGCCGCTCGCGCAACTCAGCTTCGGCCCTCTCCATGGCCGCCACTCCCTCAGCGGCGTGGTCGCGGCCTATGGTGTCGATCCCTTCGCTGAGCAACTGCGCCTCGTGGCTCCGGGCAGTCGCTTCGGCCAGAGCCCTCGCTTCCCGATAGGCCGGGAGCATAGAGAGCGTCAGCTCAAACAGTTCCTTGATGTCGGGGTTGGCGAAGGTGATATCGTCGTAGCTTAGCTCAGCGTCGATATACTCGATGACGGTCATGGGAGCCGTGTGCCCCTCGTCGTCGATCTCGGCGAGGAAGCAGGGCACCATAGCGTAGCGCACCATGTAGCGGGCGAGCTCGGTCTCGACCTTACGCAGCTCTGCAGCGTAAGGGCCGGCGGTCTCGGATAAGTCAGACTTGTCGGACTTATCCGACTGGTCTGATCTGTCTGATCTGTCTGACTGGTCTGACTGGTCCGGTATAGAATTGCGGGCTCGTGTGCGGGCGTCTTCCTCGGCCTGCTTGCCGG
>CAYWWE010000039.1:0-8304 GCA_964461785.1 uncultured Bacteroides sp. | reverse complement strand
GTATAGAATTGCGGGCTCGTGTGCGGGCGTCTTCCTCGGCCTGCTTGCCGGCGTTTTCCGCGCGCATCTTGGCAACCTGCAGGGCAAGCACCTTTTCGTCAAATGAGAGGGTGCGGGCGCTGTCGCTTATATAACTGGTGCGCAGGATCTCGTCGGGGATAACCGAGATGGAGCGCGCAATGTCGGTGATCACTCGGCTGCGCGCTATGGGATCGTCGCCGGCATCGGCCAGTAGAATCCTGATCTTGAAGCGTATGAAGTCGGTCTCGTTTTCGGCGATATACTGCTCAACTTCGGCCGATGTGTGTGACTGGGCAAAAGAGTCGGGATCCTCGCCGTCGGGAAGCAGGAGGATCTTGATCTTCATTCCCTCGGAAAGGAGCATGTCTACAGATCTCAGGGCTGCCTTTATGCCGGCGGGGTCGGAATCGTAGATCACGGTCACATTGTCGGTGAACCGATGGATGAGCCTGATCTGTCCGTAGGTGAGGGATGTTCCGGATGAGGCTACTACATTGTCGATGCCGCTCTGAAACATTGAGATGACATCCATGTAGCCCTCAACGAGGATACACTTGTCGCGCGCCACGATGCCGCGCTTGGACTGATAGAGCCCAAACAGTTCGCGGCTCTTGGAGTAGGCCGCGTTTTCGGGTGAGTTGACATATTTGGCCAGCTTCTTGTCCGAGCGCAACGTGCGGCCGCCAAACGCCACTGCCTTGCCGGAGATAGTGAAGACGGGATAGATCACGCGCCCCCTGAAGCGGTCGCGCAGACGGTCGGATCCCTCTGGCCGGTAGGCAATGCCCGAGGTTATGATCTGGTCGGTGGTGAAGCCGGCGGCAATGGCTTCGCTGGCCATCGCATCCTGGGCCTCAAGGGCATATCCGAGGCGGAACCGCTTGATCATCTCGTCGTTGATCCCCCTCTGGCGGAAGTAGGCGAGCCCTACGCTACGGCCTTCGTCGGTGTTCTGCATCCAGTCTTCAAATCTCGAGAGTGCCCACTCGTTGATGGTCAGGACGCTCTCGCGCTCTGTAGCGGCGCGGCGTTCCTCGTCGGTGAGTTCTTCTTCCTTTATCTCGATGTTGTATTTGCGGGCAAGATAGCGGAGGGCTTCGTTGTAGCTCATCTGCTCGTGGAGCATGATGAAGTTGACGGGGCTACCTCCCTGTCCGCAAGAAAAGCATTTGCAGATATTGCGCGATTTGCTGACAGAAAAGGAGGGAGTGCGTTCGTTGTGGAACGGACACAGACCTATATATCCTGTGCCGCGACGTTTGAGTTTTACGAAGTCGCTCACTACGTCGACAATGTCGGCGGTGTCAAGGATGCGCTGTACGGTTGCTCGGTCTATTCTTCTCATTTCGATTGCAAATATACGAAAAAACGCAATAAAATAACAAAGGAGACCCTCCCGGGCTTCCTTTGCTACTTACACATAGTACTTAACGTCAGTGGATTGTTATCAAAAAAAGTCTAATCTTATTACACTATTCTGTCATGCCGTTTTCTATGCGAACCCGCGTAGCGCCAAAATCACGGAGCCGTATGTGCGAGTCCTTTCTTTTTTTCAATACAAAGTTACAGTTTTTAATTTAAATAATGAAAACGCTGCCCTCTGCATTGAATTGTATACTTGCTGCGGTTTGACAACAATATTGCTGCTTACGGGCGTGAAATGCGCCAATATTGTAGCAATTTGTAAGTTGTTTATGCAGTTTTGTAGTCAGAAGTTATAATGTTAAAATATATTAAACCCTGAAATGATTACAGAAATAGGGTCACGAGGACGTAGAGGCCATGGGCTATCAGGGCTGCCATGAGGCCGCCGATGGTATGGGCGAGAATAGCTTTGGGAGTGAGGTCGCGGTAGCCCAGCGAGTCGAGCATGGCGGTGTGGGTGGAGAGATATCCGCTCCAGCACATACCGATTGCGGTGAACACGGCTATGGCGTTGCCGTCGGCCCATCCCTGGGCTATGAAGTTGGGCACCAGGCTCAGGGCTGCTCCCACTGCGCCGAGGGCGGTGATGGGGAATGCCACAAGGTGGGGATCGTGGAATCCGAAGAGCCATTCAAAGACAAAGTTGATCTTGGATGCGAGCCAGGGGAGGATCTCGATGCCTTCGTAGGCGGCGCCGGTATATGCTCCCGACGATGAGGGACCGAAGGTGAGGATCATGACGAGGGTGGAGATGATGAGCACGCCGGGGATGATGGCGATGCCTACGTCGACACCGGTGCGACCGCCGTCGAGGAGCGAGTTGAGAATCCTGATGAAGAGCGACTTTTCGGGAGCCTTATCTTCATCGGCCTTGAGATCCTGGTCGGGATTACCGAGAGGATTTTCGGGCGCTTTCTCGGCCACGATAGCATTTTCATGCAGATAGTGGGGATAGTTGCGGATCACGAAATACTGCATGATGCGGGTCGATACGACGCAGCCGAAGAATGCGCCGACAAAGCCGATGAGCGGCGCCAGGAAATAACCCTGACCTACCATAAACACCATCACGAGCAGACCCATGCCGAAGGCGGTGCCGAAGTTGGTGAGGGATATGTACTGGAATTTCTTGAAGTAGGAGCCGAAACGCTTGTCCTGGGCCAGCGAGATGATGGCGGGATTGTCGGACAGGAATGTCATGACGGCACCGAGGGCGGCCACACCGGGCAGACGGAACAGCGGACCCATGAGCGGGCGGAGCAGCTTCTCGATCAGCTTGACTACGCCGAATTCGACGAAAAGGCGGCCGAGCGCACCGGTGACGACACATATACCCATCAGATAGAACACGGTGTTGAGCAGAAGGTCGTGGGCGGTGTGCATGATGGTGTTGAGCATATTGGCAACACCCATCCGCACTCCTATGAAGTAGAAGAGGCCGAAAACGACCGCAAGGCAGATGACTCCGCTGGGGACGTAGGATGTGATGGAGCGGCGGCGAGGGGTTGCCTCGGCGGCGGGTTCCTGAAGATTGTCCTGAATGTTTTCCTGAACTTCCATTTGTTAGATTGATATCGGTTGGGATGATGGTTTATTTGCGTTTGAAAGAGAGGAGATTCATATCCCATTTCACGCCGCAGTCGAAGATACAGGTCTTGTTCTGCATCACGTCGGCGGTGTTGGCGTTGCGTCCCCAGGAGTAGTAGGCGTTGGCGTGGAAACGGAGAGTGCCGAGGCTCTTGGAGAAAGGATAGAATTCGGCGCCGGCGCCGATCATCTTGAGCTCGGTGCCCGGGAGCACGAGGCGGTCGGCCTCGGAGTCAGTGTGGTTGACATCATAGGTCATCTTGGCATGGAGGCGCCAGCGCGGGGAGGCTTTCCATGACAGCTCGCCCATAACGGAGCAGTCGCGGAGAAGGAATTTCTGATGAGAGGCGGCGCGGTTGAGGATGTCGAGCTCGAGCGACACTTTACCGACTGTAAATTTGTTGCCGAGAGCTATGTAGTTGATGAAATGGCCGGGAGCGTATTCAAAGAGGTTGACCGACCAGATGGGAGAGAATATGCCGTGGCTGCCGGTCCAGTAGAGGTTGTAGCCGTAGAGGTTGCGGTTCTGCGGTGTGAAGAAAGGGCTCTCGCAGAACTGAAACATCAGCTTATCCGTCTCCGTGAGGCTGTAGGCTGCCGATGCGCCGATCTGGTAGCAGGGGATATTGTTCCAGAACACGGAGCATCCGTAGAGGTCGATGGGCGCGCGGTCATATTCCCATCCGCCAATGGCCACGACCTGCTTGCCTCCGGCGAGTGTCCACCGGCCTGTATTCCACTGCAGGTATACCCAGTCGGTGGCATCGAAGAAGTTGGCATCCTTTACGGCGCGGTTGAAACGGTGGCGCCAGGAGTAGGAAAGATTGTCGGTGATGTTGCCGTCGAGACGGATATTCAGGAATTTGCCTTCAAAGCCGCTGTTGGCGTCGATGGAATGGCCGTCGAGCCAGTCGCGCTGGTAGTCGAGGCGAGCCTCCAGCCGCAGTGTGGCGAGGCTCTGGTTGTCGGCGGTTGCCGATTCGGTTTCTGCTGCCGTGGCGGTGAGAGCCGACACAGCGAGAAGCACGGGAGCGATAAGATTGGTTTTCATTTTTATTGACCGGTGGTCTCTTTATGAAGTGATAGAATTATTTCGGATAAGGGGGTGAGGACAGTGGATCAGATGCCGTGGGCGAGGCCGAGCGACAGCACGCTCAGGCGCACATCGGGGATGGCCTCGGAGAGCGCCCGGAGACAGTCGCGGAGTGTGGCTCCGGTGGTGATGATGTCGTCGACCACGAGCAGGTGGGGTGCTGACCCGCTCAGGGCCGATGCCCGTGAAGTGGCACGGAAGGTGCCGGCTACGTTGGCCGCTCTTTCGGCTGCCGAGTGGCGGGTCTGCGAGGAGTGGGGCGCAGGAAGCCGGAGCAGGGAGCGGTCGACAGGCAGGGTGGTGACCCTTGAGAGTCCGCGGGCCAGATATTCCGACTGGTTGTAGCCACGGTTGATGCGGCGTGTCCAGTGGAGAGGCACCGGGACTATCCTGTCTATGCCGGCAAAGAATCCCGATGGTGCGATCTCGGCGGCGTAGACGCTGCCGAGCATAGAGAGTATGGAGGGTCGGCTGCGGTATTTGGCCGAAAGGATCAGCGATGTGGAGGGGCTGCTGCGGTAGTAATGGAACATCGAGGCCGCCCTGTCCAGAAGGATGTGGTGGTCGCTAATACGGTGGTGGATATCGTTGGCTTCGGGGGTGAGATGCAGATTTGTGCGGGGCAGGGCGGTGAGACAGCTCAGACACACATGGCGCTCGCCGTCGGTGAGGCGGCATCCGCACACCTCACACACTGCCGGCATGGCCACTGCCACGGTGGCCGCGGCCCAGAGTTTCAGTCGTTCGTAGACTCGTCGGGCCATATTCCGGGGTCGGTTGAGTTGATGACGCTGCTTATCAGGCTGCTCTCGAATCCGCGTCCGGCGGCAAAAGCATAGAGCTTCTGCCGGCCTTCGTAGGTGTGGTGAAGGCCGGAGGGCAGAGTGCGGGCTTTGGCGCGGACGGCATCAGTGAGCCGGGCGCGGTATTCGTCGGGGTCTATGGCGTTGTCGAGGGCTTCGGAAGCAATGGAGCGCGGGATTCTTTTGGCTGCCAGCCCCAGGGCTATCTTGCGCCGTCCCCAGCCTGCAAAGCGGTATTTGTCGGTGACGTATGCGCGGGCATACCGCTCGTCGGAGATGTAGCCCTCGTCGACGAGGCGGTCGAGGATCCCGGCCGCTGCACCGGACGGGATGCCCCACCGGCGCAGTTTGGCCATGGCATCGGAGCTGCATATCTCCGAGCGGGCGCAGGCTGCCGCCAGACGCGTTAGGGCGATGTCGGGGGTGAGTATCCTCATAGACTTGTCAGGACGGTCGGGTGGCCGACAGAAAGCGATATGTGCCGTGGACGTCGCGCGTGAGGAGGACGTCAGTCCATCCGGCATCACGCATGTGGGCTGCGAGGCGGTCGGCATAGATCGGGTTGATCTCGAAAAATATGCGTCCGTGGTCGGCGAGATGCGTCAGCCCGTAGGCGGCTATGGCGCGGTAGAAAAGCAGCGGGTCGGTGTCGGGCACAAAGAGAGCCGCATGCGGCTCATAGAGCAGCACGTTCTTATCCATCGAGCCGCGCTCGTCTTCAGCTATGTAAGGCGGATTGGACACTATGATGTCGAAGCCGGCTGATGGCAGAGAGGCCGGATCGGTGGCGTCGGCTTCGAGAAAGGTTACCGAAGGTGTGCGCAAAAGCGCGGCATTTTCGCGGGCCACCGCAAGGGCATCGGACGATATGTCGATGGCCGTCACCTGCGAGAACGGGAGGTTGCGGGCGAGGGCTATGGCTATGCAGCCCGATCCGGTGCAGATGTCGGCCACACGCAGATCGCTTCGCCCGGAAAATTCCTTTACTATAAGGTCGACAAGTTCGGCGGTCTCGGGGCGCGGTATGAGCACCGCCGGACTGACTTTGAGACGCAGGCCATACCACCACGCCTCGCCAAGGATATACTGGATCGGCTCGTGAGTCAGCATACGGTTGATGATATCGTCGACCTTGCCGATGACAAACGGGCTTACCGGGTCACCCCCTTTTATCGCCACATCAACCGGAGTCCAGCCTTTGACCGCCTCGAAGATCATGCGCAGCGACGCTCTGGCCTCGCGCTCTCCGGCAACGGGGGCGAGCCGGGCTATGGACGAGGCTACAAACTGATTGAGGGTGGGGGTGCTCATCGCGATCTGAAGATATGGTGGGCAATGATGTCGGTGGCGCCGACATTGTCGGCTATATATTTGCCGGCGGCGGCTCCGATGTCGCGGCGCGATTTCTTGTCCTGCAGCAGATGTGAGGCTGCCACGGCAAATCCCCGGGGTGAGTTGACGGAGAAGGCACCGTCGCGGGCAATGAGGTCGCGCGCTTCGCGGAACTTGTGGTAGTTTGGGCCGAAGAGAACCGGAACGGAGAATACGGCGGCTTCGGTTACGGAGTGGATGCCCACCCCGAAGCCTCCTCCCACGTATGCTACCGATGCAAAGCGGTAGAGCGAGGCAAGTAGGCCGAAGCAGTCGATAATAAGATAGCGGGCCGAGGCGATGCGCTCGGGGGTGGCTCCGGCGAGCTCGCTGTGGAGCAGAGTGACGTCGGCACCGAGGCGGGTGCGGAGCGCTTCGAGGCGCGCGGCGTCAAACTCATGCGGGGCGATGATGGCCCGGGCCTCGGGGTGAGTGGCAAGCCAGGGGATGTAGACATCCTCGTCGGGCTCCCAGCTGCTGCCGGCTACTAAAGTGAAGCGGTCGGGGCCTCCGGTGGCTTCGATCCACCCCTCGACCTCTGGCACAGGCCGGGCGGCGCGCAGGGTGTCGGTGACACGGTCAAAACGGGTGTCGCCGCACACGGTGATCTTGCTACTGCCTACGCCGGCGCTCTCGAGCAGCAGGCGCGAGGGCTCGTCCTGGACAAACAGGTGGGTGTAGCAGCCGAGCATGCGGCGGAACATCCCTCCATAGGGCCGGAAGAAAATCTGCTTCTCGCGGAAGATGGCCGAGATAAGATAGACCGGGACGCCGGCGCTCCTGAGCGCGTGGAGATAGTTGCCCCAGAATTCGTATTTGACAAATATCGCTACCGACGGACGGGCGATACTGACAAACCGCCGGGCCGCGCGGGGAGTGTCGAAAGGCAGGTAGACCACACAGTCGGCCTGCGGATAGTTCTTGCGCACCTCGTAGCCGCTCGGCGAGAAGAACGAGAGCAAGATGCGGGCTCCCGGTATCTCGCGGCGTATCCATTCGATGACGGGACGCCCCTGCTCAAACTCGCCGAGCGAGGCGGCATGGATCCACACCCGTGGCGCGCCTTCGGGGCTCGCGGCGTCGAAGCGTCGCAGAGCCTCGAAGGTGGCTTTCTGTCCGCGGGTCATCAAGCCGGCCTTGCGATGGCCCATCAGCCCGAGCGACCGTGCGGTCGCGGCATATAGGCGGATGCCGGTATTGTAGAGAGGATTCACTCTGCAGCAGGCTTAATTTCCCGGATAGCGCGACGCAGGCGGCGCTCTGTCTCATCGCGGCCCATGAGGGCTGTGATGGCAAACATGTGGGGACCCTTGCACTCTCCGACCACGGCGAGGCGGAAGGCATTCATGACATTGCCCAGGTGATAACCCTTGTCGGCGATCCAGCCGAGAATGGCAGGTTCGGTGACATCGGCCGGAAGGTCGGCGGGGAGCTTGTCGAGCTCGCAGATCAGCTCTTCCATAATGGCGGGGGTAGCTTCGCTCCAGCGTTTCTTGACAGCTTTGGGGTCATAGGAGGTGGGAGCGACAAAGAAGAAGCGGGCATGATCCCACAGCTCGGCGGGGAAGTTGACGCGCTCCTTCACCATGTCGATGGCAGATGCGATGTATTGGTCGGTGAATTGTGAGGGATCGACTCCGTTGGCTTCCATGACAGGCTTGAAGAGGGCCACAAGCTCGGTGGCGGGGAGCGTCTGGAGATATTTGTGGTTGAACCAGCGGCCTTTCTCGTAGTCAAACTTGGCTCCCGACTTCGAGCAACGGTCGAAAGAGAATTTTTCGGTGAGCTCGTCGAGTGTCATGATCTCCGAGTCGTCGCCGGGATTCCAGCCCAGAAGGGCCAGGAAGTTGACCACGGCTTCGGGGAGATAGCCTTTCTCGCGATAGCCCGAGGATATGTCGCCGCTCTTGGGGTCGTGCCATTCGAGGGGGAAGACTGGAAATCCGAGGCGGTCGCCGTCGCGCTTCGAGAGTTTGCCTTTGCCGTCGGGCTTGAGCAGCAGCG
>CAYWWE010000038.1:11515-19555 GCA_964461785.1 uncultured Bacteroides sp. | reverse complement strand
TCTGTCCGTTCAATAAATACGATCAGGGATCGCGCCTGCTCAACCATTACAACACGAATGAGAAGCACATGCGTCTTGACATGGCCTCAATGCCTTTCATCCAGATTGCTTACAACCTGCAGTGGGGCAGGCAGAAAAGAGGCGTAGACAAACGTGTCAACGCCGACACCTCAGTCGAGCAATCGAAGGCCGGCAGCCGTTGACTCAATCAATGAAATTCACCCGACAATATGATGCCATGGACTGCGGGCCGGCATGCGTGCGCATGCTGGCCTCGGCCCATGGCAAACTTTTTCCGCTTGCCTGGTTGCGAAGTCAAGCCTGCTTGACAAAGGAGGGGGTTAGTGTGGCAGGCATCCGTCGTGCCTTCGACGAAATAAAGATAGAGAGTGCAGCTTTCCGAATGACACTCGATGAGCTTGAAGATAAGTGCCCTCTACCGGCAATCCTGCACTGGAATCAAAATCACTTCGTTGTGATCGAAAAAGTCGGTCGTAAACGTGGCAAGAGAGTTTGGCGTATTGCTGATCCTGCATTCGGACAATATACTGCCACAGATGAAGATATGATGGCACACTGGCTTGCCGGAGACAAAGGTGTGGTAATAGCTGCTGAACCTAGCATAGGTTTCGATGAGCAGACTCCCCCGAGCGAGAGCCACAGTTTCCTGACTTTTGCCAAAGAACATGTGTGGCCCTACCGGTCATCTATGATAAAGTCGGCCTTAGTGATGCTCGCGGGCCTCCTGTTCTCACTCACATTACCATATCTCACTCAAGCTATGGTGGATAAGGGGATAGGCACCAAAGATACAAACCTTATCTTCACTATACTATTGGCTCAACTGGCCATCGTTGCCGGGTCGTTTATCATACAGCTTATCGGCAATAAAGTGACCCTCTATATGAGTACACACATATCGATAAGCATAATCACCACCTATCTCGATAAGTTGTTGAAGCTGCCGATATCGTTCTTCGATACAAAGAGTGCAGGAGATTACCAACAACGAATATCAGATCACTCACGTCTGCAGAGCTTCCTTACCGTAGGTTCGCTCCAAACTTTATTCTCGCTTGTTTCCGTTCCATTCTATCTTGCCATAATAGGCACATATAATCTTGTTGTGCTTACTGCTTATGTGGTATTCACAGCGCTGTCAGTTGCATGGTCGATGTGGTTTTTCAGCCGGCGCAAAGCGCTCGATTTTGAACAATTCCAGCTCAATGCCCTCGCTCAAAACCGCATGTTTGAGATGACCGGAGGCATAGTTGACATAAAGATCAACGGGTTCGAGCAATATAAAATCGAGCAGTGGCGCGACATCCAGAATAAACAATATGATATGTCGCTAAAGATCATGAAGCTCGATCAGCGCCAGAACGCCGGATTCGTGGCCATCGGTCAGGCCCGGAATCTTTTTATCATGTGCTGGATAGCCCTCCTTGTAGTAAACGGCAGTATGACGCTCGGTATGATGATGAGCGTGTCCGTGATAATAGGTATGGTGTCGGGACCACTGAGCCAGCTGATCGACTTTATGCGTCGCCTTCAGGATGCCAGGATAAGCCTTGAGCGAAGCGACGAAGTGCGTATGGCCGAGAATGAGGATCGCGCCGACATGATAAGTGTGGATTCATCAAAACCGATGGATATTGAGCTACGCGACGTCACATTTGCCTACGGTGGCCAACTGGGTAAACCAGCTGTCAGTGATGTCAGCTTCACTATTCCGGCAGGAGCCTTCGTGGCTATTGTAGGAGAAAGCGGAAGCGGCAAAACCACCCTAATGAAACTCCTGCTCAAATTCTACGAACCGCAGAAAGGCCAGATATTGCTTGGGGGCCTTCCGATCGGAGAGTATAGCGCAGCCTCTCTCAGGAGCGCTTGCGGAATAGTTTCTCAAGAGAACTTCCTCTTTTCGGACACTATCGAGCGCAACATAGTGCTTGGAGGAGAACCCGATCAGGCCCGACTGGCAGACGCGGTGGTTTCCACATGTCTGACTGATGTAGTTGGTTCTCGGCCGCTAGGACTCCATACTAAGGTCGGAGCCGAGGGTGAAGGCCTGAGCGGAGGAGAACGGCAACGTGTGATGATGGCCCGGGTGGCCTATAAGCACCCTCCATACATAATGCTTGATGAAGCTACCTCAAACCTCGATGCACAGACTGAGCAGTGCATCACCGATAATATCGCAGAACGCTTTGCCGGATCAACCAGATTAGTGATAGCACACCGATTGAGCACCGTCCGCGATGCCGACCTGATCATAGTTATGCGTGGAGGGCGTATAGTAGAGACCGGTACCCACGATTCACTCGTGGAGAAAATGGGCTTCTACTACGAGCTGGTCCGAAATCAGCTCGAACTGGCCGGGGAATGAGCCTGCCGCCGATCCCGCAGCTTGTCACTCTCGGCATATTTATAGGCCGAAATAGCTGAAAAACTGGTTTTTTTCACTACTTTTGCGGGAGCGCAATCTCTCCGATGCGGAAACGCATGTAATCTTATGACAAAATCCAACCAGACAAAGAATACCCCGGCCACACCTGTCGACATACACAAGCTGCTTAATCTCGAAAAATATTCGACGGAGTTCTCTACCCTCCGGGGCGACTATATCTTCGCCCACGCCCTACCCGGAATAATCCGCGAGGAGCTCAAGCCGGGCAACCCGGTGCGGATCAAGGGGCTCGCCATCCTGCTGTGTGTCAAAGGGTCGATCGAGGTCGACGTCAATCTCACCCCCTACACCATCGGCCCCGGGATGCTGCTCACCGTTGGCCACGACAACATCTTCCAGGTGCGCAGCGCCGATCTGGAGCATCTGGATGTGTATATGATCGTGATCTCGCCCGAATTCATCAAGGACATCAACATCGACATGGCCGTGCTCCAGACCATCAGGATCTCGCCCAACGCCGAGCCGGTGCTGAAGCTCGAGGAAGACGAGGAGCGCATCATCAGGAGCTACATGGAGATGATCCACACCAACACGACGGTCAACACCGAGCCGGTCTATGTGCGCTCCATCTCCCGCTGCCTCATGGCCGCCGTGGTGTATCAGCTCATCCAGATGGGGCGCAACCGCAGCAAGATCGAGACTCCGGCCAGCCCCGGCATAGCCCGCCGCAACAACTATGTGCGCGACTTTATCAAGCTGGTCCACGAACACCACACGCGCGAGCGCTCCGTGTCGTTTTACGCCTCCAAGCTCTTCATCTCGTCCAAATATCTGTCGGCGCTGGTGAGGGAGGCCTCGGGCCGCTCGGCCGCCGAATGGATCGACGAGCATGTGATCCTCGAAGCCAAAAACCAGCTGCGCTTCTCGGGCAAGAACATCCAGCAGATAGCCTACGATCTCAACTTTCCCAACCAGAGCGCCTTCGGCAAATATTTCAAGCATCTCACCGGCATGTCGCCGACCGAATTCCAACGATCATGAACCATCTCCGCCGCCTCCTCCTTCCAGTCATTGCCGGCCTGTGGTGTCTGTGCGCCGACGCCCAGACATCCGATCAACCGGTGAGCTATGAAGCCGAGACTATGGCAAGCCTCTCGTCGGGGCGCAACACCCCCTTCTGGCTCATCGCCAACCGTCAGGGTCTCGGCTCGGTCAAGACCAACACCGGCTATATCCGCGCCGCCATCGAGCGCCCCACCGTGGGCCGCAAGAGAGTGACCTGGGGCTTCGGGGCCGACCTCGTGGCCGGATGGCGCGTGGAGTCGCCCTTCACCGTCCGCCAGCTCTACGGCGAGGCGCGCTACCGCGATTTCCTGCTCACGGTAGGCCAGAAATGTATGGACGACTCGGCCCGGCTCGTCAACCGCCGCCTCTCGTCGGGCGACCTCCTGTTCTCAGGCAACGCACTGCCCCTCCCCGAGGTGCGACTCGCCATGCCCGCCTACCTCGACATCCCGGGTCTGCGCCACTGGCTCGGATTCAAAGCCTACATCAGCTACGGCATCTTCTCCGACTCCCGCTGGCAGAAGACGTATACCGACGGGCGCAGCAACTATACCCGCAACGTCCTGTTCCACTCCAAGGGCCTCTTCCTGCGAGTGGGCCCGCAGGGGAGCCCCTTCACCTTCGAGGGCGCCCTCGAGATGGCCGCTCAGTTTGGCGGCACAGTGTTGCGCGGCGACAAGGTCGTGCTCCATCTGCCCCACAGCCTCAAGGACTTCTGGAAAATAACCTTCCCCTCGGGCGGCGGCTCCGACTCCCCAATGGGCGAGCAGACCAATGTGCTCGGCAACCACACCGGCGAGTGGAGCGCGCGGCTCAACTGGCATCCCTCCTCGCAGCAGTGGCAGCTCTCGGCCTACTACCTCCACTTCTTTGAAGACCACTCGATGATGTTTTTCGACTATCCGTGGCGCGACGGACTCTTCGGCCTCGAATACCGCAACCCCGCGGGCCGCTGGATCACCGGCGCCGTCTACGAGTTCCTGTCCACCACCGATCAGGCCGGCCCCGTCTACTGGGACCACACCGACCTGATTCCCGAACAGGTGTCGGGCACCGACGACTACTACAACCACGGCATCTACTCCGGCTGGGAGCATTGGGGCATGGGCATAGGCAATCCGCTGCTCATCTCGCCCGTCTACAACCACGACGGCACCCTCGCCTTTCAGTGCACCCGCGTGCGCGGCCACCACTGGGCCATCGAGGGACAGCCCACCGCCAACGTAGGCTACCGCCTCCTGACGAGCTACACCCGCGGCTGGGGCACCTACGCCAAACCATACCGCGATGTGCGCAGCAACGTCAACCTCCTCGTCGAGCTCTCCTACACCAACGCGCGTCTGGCGGGCTGGAGCGCCAATCTCGACCTGGCCGCCGACTGGGGGCGCCTGCTCGGCCGCAGCTTCGGCGCAGCAATCACATTAAAGAAATCAGGCCTACTTACCCGATGAAAAAGCTAATCCTCATCACTACAGCAGCGATCATCGCCATCATCGCATTCGGCGGATGCCGCAAACGGCCCATCAACGGCGACCTCGACGGAATGTGGCAGATAATGACCGTGGAATATCCCTCGGCACCAACCCTCGTCCCCGACCGCTACTATCTCTGCCTCTACCGCCACACGGCCAATCTGCGCCACTACGGCGGATTCACGATAGGCGGCAACATGATCTATGACGAGGAGGCCGACAGCCTCGCGGTCGAATTTCCTTATCCCGGCACCTGGCTCGGCTATGTGGGCGTGGAGACCCACACCCCCTACACATTCCGGTTCCGCATCCTGCGGCTGACAAACAAGCAGCTCGTCATGTCGCTCAACGACACCGTCACTTATACGCTAAGAAAATTCTAAAGCGCTGATGCTCCGATCAATGTCTCGAAATGCGCCATTCCCGACCGTCCAGCATCCGGAGCTGAGAAAAGAAAATTGAATTTTTTTTGCAAAATCTTTCTCAAAAATTTGGAGGATTAGAAAAGTCGCCGTAACTTTGCACTCGCAAACGGGAAACAACGACACCCGCAAGCAAGAGCACATTTAACAACTCTCACAATTAAATGTCATTCCACACGGTGTGGTAGTTCAGCTGGTTAGAATACCTGCCTGTCACGCAGGGGGTCGCGGGTTCGAGTCCCGTCCATACCGCAAGAGGAGAGAGGAGAATGACCCGATGTTTGGCTTCGGCCTGCTCGGGTCATTCTTTTTTTTGTATCCCGACCACATCACCTTCACCATGACCGACACCGACCGACGCCTGGCCTCGCTCGACATCCTCCGCGGATTCGACCTTTTCCTGCTCCTTTTCTTCCAGCCCGTGCTGACCGCCATCGGCCGGGCGGCCAACCTGCCCTGGCTCGACAGCATCCTCTATCAGTTTGACCACGAAGTGTGGGAAGGCTTCAGACTCTGGGATTTGGTGATGCCCCTCTTCCTGTTTATGGTAGGCGCCTCGATGCCCTTTGCCTTCACCCGCTACGGCAGCATGGGCCGCACCGGCCGCAGGCTGGCCTACAAGCGCGTGGCGCGCCGCGTCATAGCCCTCTTTATCCTTGGCATGATCGTACAGGGCAATCTGCTCGGATTCGACCTCTCGGCCATCTATCTCTACACCAACACCCTCCAGGCCATAGCATTCGGCTACCTCATAGCCGCAATCATCCTGCTCCACTGCGGCCTGAGGGCTCAGATCGTGGCCACCGCCGCGCTGCTTGTCATCTACTGGATCCCGATGCGGCTGTGGGGCGACTACACTCTTGAGGGATCATTTGCCTACATGGTCGACGCATTAGTGATCGGACCGTTCCGTGGCGACCACTCCTACACCTGGGTATGGAGCACACTCACATTCGGCGCAACAGTCATGACCGGCGCCATTGCCGGACACATCATGAAAAACGACAGCCACCGTCCGCGCCGCCTGATAGTGGCCATGCTTCTCGCCGCCGGCACGGGCATGGTGGCGATGGGATTGCTCTGGAGCCTTGAGATGCCCATCATCAAGCGGATATGGACCTCGTCGATGACCCTCTTCTCGAGCGGCCTGTGCTTCCTGCTGATGGGCACGTTCTACTGGTGGATCGACTGCCTCGGCCATAGCCGCGGGCTCGGATGGCTCAGAGTCTACGGCATGAATCCCATCACGGCCTACATGATCGGCGAAGTTATCAACTTCCGCTCGGTTGTAGCCTCGGTGAGCTACGGACTGCCCCATATCATAGGCGAGCAGTGGTATGCCGCATGGCTCACATTCGGCAACGCTCTCATCATCTACCTCATCCTGCTGCTCATGTATCGCAGCAGAGTGTTCCTCAAAGTCTGACGGGGAGTTTATCCGTGATCTATTTCCGGCCGAAGTCTGCCGGTATCTCGCCCCAGTTGTCGGTGTCCCACTTGAAGAGGCGCGGACGCACAGCCGCCGGATGAGCGGCAAGCCACGCCTCGGCCCGCGCCACAAGCGAGCGGATATACTCATTGCCCGGCTTGGGTGTGATCTTGGTGTTGGCATGACCCTTGCTGACCCATCCCATGCCGGTCTTGCTGTCGGAGTAGATGGCGATGTCGGTGCGGTTGTGCTGAACAAGGAGTGCCATGGCGTGGACTATTGCCAGAAATTCCCCGATATTATTGGTGCCGTCCTGTAGCGGACCGACATGAAAAATTTGGCGCCCGGTGCGGAGGTCGACACACTGATATTCCACCGGACCGGGATTTCTGGAGCAGGCGGCATCCACGGCAATGGCGGGCATCACTACCGGCAGCGCATCGACATTGACCACCGGCGGAGCCTTATGGGCCGCTATAGCCTTGATTACCCCTATATGATCCTTGGGATCGCCCCTGAAGGCAGCGATAGCCGCATCGCGGGTGGGGAATGCCTTGAACTTAGCCCCGGGATAGCCGTCGACAAACTCCTTGCACTCATCCCACGAATCGAACACACCCGTGGCCCGGCCCTCCCACACCACATAATACCTGTGCTTGACCTGACCCATCACGACAGAGTGAGAAACATATTGATATCCATCGGCCTTACGTCGGCAATGCGGGCTATGCGCCTGTTGACGGCCTTGCCCAGGAACGTGTAGGCCGCCTTCTGGAATCCGGGCAGCAGCCGCAGGGCATTGGTCACCCCCTCGCAGGCCCTGAGATCATGCAGCAGAGTGACGAAGGTGTTGGTCAGCGCCATGGCTGCGGTGCGCGGAGTGGCCGAACCCACATTGGTCAGACACACCCGCCAGGGATCATTACCGGCCGTAGTGGCCGAAGCAAACGGGACGGCTTTAAGCGACGGAAACATACCGCCGGGCTCCGCCGCCAGATCAAACACTATAGCCTCTCGCTTGAGTCGCGAGGCCATGTCGGCGTCGATCCTGAAGTCAAACGAAGCCGACGGACACGAGAGGGTATTGACCACCACATCGGCGCTCGCCAGCGCGTTTTCCACCACATGAGGATGCAGGGCCGATCCTATGACCCACTGGCCGAGATCGCGCGCCGCGCGCCTGAGCGAATAGACATCGTTGTCAAACATCCTCACCATAGCGCCCAGACCGAAAGCCGAGCGGGC
>CAYWWE010000038.1:0-11415 GCA_964461785.1 uncultured Bacteroides sp. | reverse complement strand
AGACATCGTTGTCAAACATCCTCACCATAGCGCCCAGACCGAAAGCCGAGCGGGCAGCCGCGCGCGCCGCGATGCCTGAGCCGAGGATTGTGACCTCGCAGGGCACGATGCCCGACACTCCGCCGAGCAGGATGCCCTTGCCGCCGTAGGGAGCGGCAAGGAGCGATGCGGCAGCGGTTATGGCCGTCCGCCCGTCGATCTCCGAAAGGATGTCGGCAAAGGGGGTGTTTCCCTCGGTGTCCTGTACCAGATCGAGGGCCACCGCTATGATATGGCGGTCGAGGAGCGCCCGGATGGCCTCGCGGGTCTGGGCCTCCGGTCGCAGCAGGGTGAGCAGCATAGTCCCCCGGCGCATCTGCATGATGTCGGCGGGCGTGAGCGGCGACAGATGTATCACGATATCCGCCCCGAGAGTCTCCGTGCGCCCCGTCACCTCTGCTCCGGCCCGGGTGTAGGCCGCGTCGGTGAAATGCAGCGGAGTGGCCGCGCCCGATTCGATCTTTATCCTGTAGCCGCGCCCGGTGAGCATGGCCACGCCTTCGGGAGTGAGCGGAAATCGGCTGTCGGGATCGTCGGGTCCGGCGGCAGGAAGGCCTATCGTGAGGCTGCGGCTGTGAGTGTCGACCGGCTGCAATTTTTCAAGAATATCTGGAGCGCCCTGCCGGCGTCTGGTGTCGCGATCGTAAATCATGACTGTTTCAGCGGAATATCAAATTGATCAATAAATCTTCTGGCCGTGGTCTCGACCTCCACCTCATCGTCGAGCAGATCCGACACAAAGCGGTGGGCTGCACGGGAATAGAACGGCATACGCTGCCCGAGAGCCACCTTGATGAACTCAAGGAGCTCGGCGTCGTCCTTATCGGCTATGAGAGGGCGCTTGTGGCGTCCGCGCTTGAGGCGGCTGTGGAGCTTGGGCAGCGATGTGTCGAGAAGCACCGTGGTGCCCGCCTCATTCATATAATCCATATTGTCGAAGAAGCAGGGTGTGCCGCCGCCACAGGCTATCAGCACATCATTGAACTGTCCCACCTCGCGGAGCATGGCGCGCTCTATTTCGCGGAATCCGGACTCGCCGCGTGTAGCGAATATGTCGCGTATGCTGGAGTGGAAACGGGTCTCGATATATTTGTCGAGGTCAATGAACTCCATTCCGGAGATGCGGCTCACATTGCGGCCCAGTGTCGACTTGCCGCAACCCATGTACCCTATAAGAAAAATCGGTCTCATAACTCCGCAAAGGTAAGCAAAAATTTGCGGATTTTTGCTTATCTTTGTGGCATAATACCCGAGGCACATCCCTGTGCCCCGGTTTCTAACTGACGTAATATTTGGAAGACAGCAACTATATCGTATCGGCAAGAAAATACCGTCCGGCCACATTCTCGACCGTAGTCGGGCAGGAAGCCCTTACCGCCACGCTCAAAAACTCGGTAGCCACCGGGCGCCTGGCCCACAGCTATCTATTCTGCGGACCGCGGGGAGTAGGCAAGACCTCGTGTGCCCGAATCTTTGCCAAGACCATCAACTGCGAGCACCGCACCCCCGACGGCGAAGCCTGCAACGAATGCGAGTCGTGCCGCCAGTTCAACCGCGGCACCTCGATGAACATCATCGAGCTCGATGCCGCCTCAAACAATGGCGTCGACGACATGCGCGCCCTCACCGAGCAGGTCATGATGCCCCCCTCGTCGGGACGCTACCGCGTGTTTATCGTCGATGAGGTGCACATGCTCACCGCTGCGGCTTTCAACGCATTCCTCAAGACTCTTGAGGAGCCGCCCCACTATGCCATCTTCATCCTGGCCACCACCGAGAAGCACCGCATCATCCCCACCATCCTCTCGCGCTGCCAGATCTATGACTTCCGCCGCATCACCGTGGCCGACATCGCCTCGCATCTCGCCCGTGTGGCCGAGAAAGAGAATATCACTGCCGAGCCTCAGGCACTCAACGTGATAGCACGCAAAGCCGACGGAGCCATGCGCGATGCCCTCAGCATCTTCGACCAGGTGGCGGCCTCAAGCCGCGGCAACATCACTTATCGCTCGGCGGTTGACAACCTCAATGTGCTCGATGCCGACTGCTACAAGCGGCTCCTCGAATGTTTCCTCGCCGGCAATGTACTCGACTCGTGGGTGATCTTCAAGGAGATAACCGACCGCGGTTTTGATCCACAATTCTTCATCAACGGCCTTGGAGGCTATCTGCGCGACCTTATGGTGGCTCAGAATCCCAAGACGCTCAATCTCATTGACGGCGACGATGAGGAGCGTAAAGAAAAAGCCGCTGTTGCCGCCCGCTGCACCCCCGGATTCCTCTACTCGGCCATGAGCCTGTGCAACGATGCCGACCTGAACTATCGCGAAGCCTCGTCGAAGAATTTCCTTATCGAGCTGACGCTCGCCAAGATATGCCAACTATCCAGCCCCTCCCCCGCTGAACCGGGCAAGGGAGAGGGGCAACAGTTGCAGCCTATAAAGGCCGCGCCGGCTGAAAAGCCGGAGCCGGCCAAGCCGGTCGGACAAGTCGGACAAGTCAGACCCGTCGGACAAGTCGAACCGGTCGGACATGTCCGACAACCTTCGCCGGCAGCAGCCACGGCACCGAGAGCCGCCGGCACACCGCGCATCTCCATCCGCCACGGCGTAGGCAAGCCCGCCACCTCCGCCTCAGGATCGACCACGCCTCAGGAAGCCTCCCACGAGGAGCAGCACCGGCAGTTTACGGCTCAGGAGCTTGCGTCGGCATGGGCCGAATATGCCGCCGCGCATCCGTCTGAACATATTCTGGTCAACACAATGCGTGCTTCCGAGCCATCGGCTCCCGATCCGGCCAAGCCCGAGGCTCTCGTCATGACTGTTGAAAACGAAGCCCAGAGCGAATATGTGGGCGCAGCCATGGCCGATCTCCTCGCCCACCTGCGCAGCCGCCTCGGCAACACCGCCATAACCCTGACGGTCAACATCAATGCCGGTCAGGGAGCGTTCCACACCTGGAACGACCGCGAGCTGATAGCCCGCATGAGAGAAGAGAACCCCCAACTCGCCCGCTTCATGGACGATTTCAAAATGATAATTTCCTGATCATGAAAAACCTTCTTATCACCTTGATACTCACTGTGGCCTCTATAGCCGTCGCCTCCTGCACCGGCGAGCGGCGCGCATCCGACGATCTGCGCGAGGCCGAAATGGCGTTGGCCAACGGCGACATGACCGTGGCCCGCAGCGTGGCCGACCGTGTGCTCGGATCGGCCGACACCGACAGCCTCTCGGCCCGCGAGCTCGCACGCCTCTCGATCGTGTATATGCGCATGGCCGAGGAGGAAAACGACAACACGGCCCTCGTGGCCACAGCTGCCGACCTCTACCGTCAGGCCTGCCGCGAAAATCCCGACTCAGCCGCCGAATACTACAACTCGCTCGACCCTGCCGGCGAGGCCCTCGTATCGCGCCTGCATCATATCGTGGTAGCCACCGACTCGGCCACCACTATTCCAGACGATCTCCCCTACGACACCGTTTTCTGATGGCACCGAAACCCGCAACCGACTGGCGCGATATCCTCGCAGCCCGTGCAACCGAGTCAATAATAGCTCCACCATGTCCGGATGAAGACCTTGAGGAGGAGGAGACTCCGCAGACCGACGCTCCCGGATCCCCAGCCGACACACTCACCATCTTTTACGAGCGCAAGGGGCGCGGAGGGAAGCAGGCCACGATCATAGCCGGATTCACCTGCTCCGACACCGACCTCAAGGAGGTGGCCTCGGCCCTCAAGCAGCGACTCGCCACCGGCGGCTCGGCCCGCGGAGGCGAAATACTGATTCAGGGCGACCGGCGCGCAGACGCCGCATCAGCCCTACGTGCGATGGGCTACAAGGTCAAGAACGGCTGACCGCCATTCCACACACTCACCTATCCCCGGAGATGATCGACATCTACAAGGCTTCGGCAGGCTCGGGCAAGACTTTTACGCTCGCCTACGAGTATATCAAGATGCTACTGGGCCGCAAGATTCAGGGTGAGAGCCGCTACCGGCTCGACACCCGGTCGAGCCGCCGCCACCGCTCCATCCTCGCCATAACCTTTACAAACAAGGCCACCGGCGAGATGAAGCAGCGCATCATCCACGAGCTTGCCGTGATAGCGGATGCCGAACCGGGATGGATCGAACCAAGTCCCTATCTCGACTCACTCTGCCGGGATCTCAATGCCTCGCCCGACCAGATCAAGGCCGAGGCGCGCCGTGCCCTCTCGGAGCTGCTTTTCGACTACGGCTTCTTTGCCGTGAGCACCATCGACTCCTTCTTCCAGCAGGTGCTCCGGACATTTGCACGCGAAGCCGATCTGACGGGCAACTATGAAGTGGATCTTGACAACGATGCCCTTATCGACCTGGCTCTGACCCAGATGTTCAGGTCGCTTGAATACAACGACGACACCGCCACGCGGCGCACGGCAGGCTGGCTCGCTGCCTTCCTGCGCACGAGGATGATGAGCGGCGAGTCGATCGAGCTTTTCAACCGCAACTCCTCGCTTTTCAGGGATCTGCACCGGTTTGTCAAGAAGGTGCTCAACGAGACCTTCACCCTCCACGCCGACGAGATCACCGCCTATCTGGCCGATCCCACTGCCGTTGTGCGCCTGGCCCGGGCCATCGACGAGCGGGTCAGGGCAACCGACACCGCCATCAAAGATAGCTGCCTGGCAGCCCTCAATGCAATCGGCGACCGCGAAGGAGTGTCGACCCACATGATCAACGCCCTGCGCAAATTCGCTTCCTCAGGCATCAGGATAACCGAAAGCGGTGCGACAGTGGCTAAAGCAGCCGAAGATCCGGGCGCCGTGATCAAGAAAGACAAGAAGTCGAAGATGCTGCTTGCCGACCCGGATCTGCTCCGCGCTATATCCGAAGCGGCCAAGGCCATAACCGACGGATGCGCAGTCATGAAAAGTCTCGCCCCGATCCGCCGGAACATCCATTTCCTCGGTCTGCTCGGCGATGTGATGCGGCAGATGGACATCCTGCGCCGCGACAACAATATGCTCCTGCTGAGCGACACAAACGGCATCCTGTCGAAGATAATAGGCGACGACGAGACCCCGTTCCTCTATGAACGGATGGGTGTATGGATCGAAAACTTCCTCATCGACGAGTTTCAGGACACATCGCTGATGCAATGGAAGAATCTCAGGCCGCTCATCACCGAGGGGCTGGCCACCGACCGCGACTCGCTCATAATAGGCGACGAGAAGCAGTGCATCTACCGCTTCCGGTCGTCAGACCCCACCCTTCTCCAGCATCAGCTCAAGGATCAGTTCGGCGCCAACGCCGCGGTCCACGGCGACAATCCCGAGGAAAACACCAACTGGCGATCATCGGCCACGGTGGTGGAGTTCAACAACCGCTTCTTCACCATAGCCGCCGATCTCAATTCAATCATCGACATCTACGCCAATGTAGAGCAGGAGATCTCGCGGCCCCACCGCAACCACAAAGGCTATGTGTCGTTTGTCAGGGCTGAAGGCAACGCCGCTGAAGCAGCCGCCGAAGGCTACCGCCGCATGGCCGACGAGATCGCACGACAGATAGCCTCGGGATACAAGCCTGCCGACATAGCCATACTCGGACGCAACTCCGTCCACATGGCCGGCGCAATAACCTATCTCCTTAACCGTCAGGAGTCGGATCCGGCATTTCCGCGTTTCCGCATTATCTCCGACGACAGCATCGAGGTGGGACGCGCACGCTCGGTAAGACTGGTGATCAGTGTGCTCCGCTCGCTGCTGCTGTCGAGGCCGGGCGACTATGCCGCTGCCGAGACAGGCGAGCGACGCCGCAACAACCACACTCTCGAAGATATTGTCCTCGCGAGGCTCGTCAACGACTATGAGCACGGATGCGCCCGTGGCCTCGATCCCTCCAGGGCGCTCGGTGATGCAGTGGCTGCATCGCGGCTGTCGCTGTCGGCCGATAGCTCGGCGTCAGGAAGGCCCACCGGAGATCCGGCCGACGGGATCAGCGCCGGCATGGTGTGTCCCAATCTCCAGACCCTTGTCGACCGCATCATAGCAGGATACATAGATCCCGCGGCAATGGAGGCCGACGACATCTACATCACGGCACTTCAGGATCTCGTGGCCTCATTCGCTATGCGGGGAGGGGCCGACCTGAGAGAATTCCTGGAGTGGTGGGACACCCGTGGCTGTCACAGTCCCGTGGCCTCGCCGCAAGCCGACGACTCGCTCCGGGTCATGACGATCCACAAATCGAAGGGCCTCGAGTTCAAGTGCGTCCACATTCCGGTGGCCGACTGGGCCATGATCCGGTTCAGCGACACCGAATGGTTTGAGGTGCCGGGCGACATCGCAGGCATCGACTCCTCGCTCCTCCCCCCGCTCATTCCTCTTGTCCCAAACAAAGATCTCATCTCCACCCCCTTCGGAGCCCAGTATCAGCGCCGCGAGAAAGAGGCTCTGCTCGACGAGACCAACACCCTCTATGTTGCCTTCACCCGCGCCGTCGACGAACTGATCGTGACCTACGGCACTACCCCCGGCTACAGCGGATCACTGATAGCGGGAGTGCTCTCGGCCATGGGGAGCTCTGACGGAAACTTCTCCGACGGCGAGCCGGGCACTCCGGCAGCCTCAGGCCGCAGGAGTGCCAAGACAGCCATCGAGCCATCCGGAACTGTGCCGCTCATCCCTCACATCCCTGTCGACCGGGCCTCGCTGTGGGCCGACACACGCCTCGATCTGCCGGCCGATCCGCTGTCGCCGCGCGGACGCGGCATCATGCTCCACGATGTACTGGCGCAAATAGGCGACAAGAGCGATCTGCCGAGAGCTGTTAAGCGCATGGTGAGCCGGGGCGTCGTCCCTCGTGCGCTTGCCGGAGAGGTCCATGACATACTCGCCCGCGAGCTTGAGCGCCCCGAGGTGCAGCCCTGGTTCTCTGGATTCAGGCGCTACATGACCGAACGGCCTATAGCCATAGGAAACCGTGGCGACGAACACCGGCGCCCCGACCGGGTGGTGTGGACCGCCGACGGCCACATCGACGTGATCGATTACAAGAGCGGCGAAGAGCGACCGGGCTCCCACCGCCGCCAGGTTGCTTTCTACATGAGTCAGCTCCGCCGCCTGGGCCACAAACGCGTGAGGGGCTTCATCTGGTATATCGACTCAGGCGAGATCGTAACTGTTTCACCCTCATAACCATCATCCCGATTCACTTCCCTTGTTTACCATCCTGATCATCCTTGCCTCCGGACTCCTTTGCGGCCGTCTATATCTGCGGCTGCGCGGAAAGAGCATTGCCCTGGCAGAGCAGCTGCTGGGCTATGTGGTCTGGTTCATGCTGGCTGCTTTCGGCATAAGGATCGGTTCAGATCCCGGCATCATGGAGCGGCTTCCGGCTCTCGGATTGCAGGCTGCGGTGCTCGGAGCTTCGGCCACCATCCTGTCGGGTGTCGCGCTCAATCTGTTCTTCAGGCGCTTAGTCTCCGACCGGGCCACTCTGACCGATCCCCGCCACACCACCTTCTCGGGAAAAGCCCTCAAAGGCTCCGCCCTGACCCTACTGTTCTTTGCAGCCGGACTGACAGCGGGTCGCCTCTCCCTCCTGCCCCTCGACACAGATCAGGCCGAGCGGCTGGCCACCGTCTCCCTTCAGGTGCTGATAGGGCTGGTGGGGCTCTCCACCGGCTCCAACCCACGCCTCGGAAGCATACTCCGCGGCATCCGGCCTGTCATCGTGGCCGTGCCCGTGGCCTCTGTCGCTGTCACCATAGCCGCCGGAGCGGTGACGGGATATTTCCTCCCAGTAGGAGCAGCCGACGGAAGCCTGGCAGTGTCGGGCATGGGCTACTACTCCCTATCGTCGATGATAATATCCGACCTTCGGAGCGAGGACATGGGCCATGCGGCCGCCATGAGCCTCGGAGCGATCGCACTGATGGCCAACATTGTCAGGGAGATAATTGCTCTGATAGTCATTCCGCTGATAGGATCCCGCCTCGGTATCTACGGATCTACGGCCATGTGTGGAGTGACCTCGCTCGACGTCACCCTGCCCACTCTCGCCTCCACATTCGGCGCCGAGGCCATTCCGGTGGCCCTGGTCAACGGCATCATACTTGAGATCTCAACCCCATTCACCGTCATGGCCGCGTGCACTGCCGTTGCCGCTCTGTCATGATTTATTTTGCCGACCCGCAAACTTACATTATTTTTGCGGCGAGATAGATTATTCCCTCCAATCATTATTATATAATCATGAAATTATCCATCATTGCGGCTCTGGCGATAGGAATGTCGTCGGCGGTTGCCTCGGCAGCCGACTCGCCCCTGTGGATGCGCTATCCGGCCATCTCGCCCGACGGCTCGAAAATAGCATTCGGCTATAAAGGCGACATCTACACCGTGAGCACCAAAGGCGGCACAGCCACCCGGATCACCACCCATCCCTCTTATGACGCCCAGCCCGTCTGGAGTCCCGACGGCAAGACGATAGTCTTCGCCTCCGACCGCCGCGGCAATCTCGACCTCTATGCCGTGGCCGCCACCGGCGGCGAGCCCCGTCAGCTGACCACCAACACCGCCGCCGAGCGCCCCATGACCTTCATCGGTCCCTCGACGCTGCTGTTCTCATCCAATATCGAGCCTGACAAGGATGACATACAGTTTCCCTCAGGACAGTTCCCGCAGGTCTACAGCCTCGACATAACAGTGCCCGGAGCCCGTCCGCAGCTCTATTCATCGCTCGTGATGGAGGATGTCAGCGTGAGTCCCGACGGAAAGACACTCCTCTACCACGACCGCAAGGGCTACGAGGATGCCTGGCGCAAGCATCATGTCAGCTCCATAGCCCGCGACATCTGGATGGCCGAGGGCGCCGATCGCCCCGCTAAGGAGCGCAAATTCACCAAGCTGACCTCATTCAGGGGCGAAGACCGCAACCCCGTCTGGACCCCCGACGGCAAGAGCTTCTACTACCTGAGCGAACAGAACGGCACATTCAACGTCTATCGCCGCAACATCGACGGCACAGCCGACACCCGCGTCACCGACTATACCCTCCATCCCGTGCGCAACCTCTCCGGCTCGGCCGACGGCAAGACACTCGCCTACACATGGAACGGCGAGATCTACACCCTGCCCACCACACCGGGAGCGCAACCCTCAAAGGTCGACATAACCATCGTGGCCGACCAGCCCGACTATGACACCAAAGCTATCGTGAACCGCGCCGGCGCCCGCTCCATCGCTCTCAACGAGAAGGGCAAGGAGATAGCCTTCGTGAACCACGGCGACGTGTATGTCACCTCCACCGACTATACCACGACAAAGCGCATCACCGACACTCCCGAACAGGAGCGCAACGTTGACTTCGCCCCCGACGGACGATCGCTCATCTACTCGGCCGAGCGCGATGGCCGCTGGGGCATATACCGCGCCAGCCTCGTTCGCCCCGAAGACAAGCAGTTTACATACGCCTACGAGATCAAGGAGGAGCCGCTGATCGTGGAGGAGACCAACTCGTTCCAGCCCAAATTCTCACCCGACGGCAAGGAGATCGCCTTCCTGCGCGACCGCACCGAGCTCTGCGTCTACAATCTCGCCACGAAGCAGATCCGCACCGTCCTCCCCGGCAAATACAACTACTCGTATTCCGACGGTGACCAGACCTACACATGGAGTCCTGACTCAAAATGGTTCCTCGCCAAATATATCGACAACGGCGGCTGGAACAACACCGACATAGTGCTTGTCAAAGCCGACGGCTCAGGCGAGATGACCAATCTCACCCGCTCGGGCTATTCCGACGACAACCCGAAATGGGTGCTCGACGGCAAGGCCATGACATGGACCTCCGATCGCGCCGGCTATCGCTCCCACGGCTCATGGGGTGCCGAAGAGGATGTCTACATCATGTTCTTTGACGGCGAAGCCTACGACAACTGGTGTCTCAGCAAAGAGGAGCGCGAACTGGCCGAATCTATGAAAGAGAAGAAAGACGACTCTGCCGACAAGGAGAAAGCCGACGACAAGAAAGGCAAGAAGAGTGGCAAGGATAAAGCCGCAGACAAGAAAGCCGACGACAAGAAGCCACTCACATTCGATCTCGCCCACCGCGACGAACGCGTGGCCCGCCTCACCCCCAACAGCTCGAGTCTCGGCGACTTCATCCTGTCGCCCGACGGGCGCAAACTCTACTACGCCTCATCCTTTGAAAAGGGTCTCGACCTCTGGGAGCATGACCTCGACGACCGCTCGTCGAAGATCATAGTCAAGGATCTCGGCTACGGCGAGCTGATACCCGACGCCAAGACCGAAAATCTCTATCTCGCCACCGGATCAGGCATCAAGAAACTCGACATCAAGAGCAAGAACACCAAGAATATTGCATATTCAGCCGAGTTCAACTATCGCCCGGCTCAGGAGCGCGAATATATCTTCAACCACGCCTGGCGTCAGGTCAACGACAAATTCTACGACCCCGCAATCCACGGCATCGACTGGAAAGGCTATCACGACGCCTACGCCCGCTTCCTGCCCCACGTCAACAACAACTACGACTTCCAGGAGCTCCTCTCGGAGATGCTCGGCGAGCTCAACGGCTCGCACACCGGAGCACGCTTCTACGGCAACATGGCCGACATCAACACCCCCGCCACCGCATGGCTCGGCGCCATATTCAGCAACGACTACACCGGCGACGGCCTCCTCGTCGACGAGATCGTGGCCATGGGCCCGATGGACAAGACTTCGGTCAAGATCCGTCCCGGCATGATCATCGAGACCATCGACGGCGATCCCGTCAAGGCCGGTCAGGACTATTATCCCATGCTCTCGGGCAAGGCCGGAAAGCAGGTGATGCTCACCGTCAAGGATCCCGCCACGGGCAAGACCTTCGAGCAGCAGATCAAGGCATCGAGCGCCGGCGCCCGCTCCAGCCTGCTCTACAACCGCTGGGTCGAACGCAACCGCGCCATAGTCGACTCCCTCTCGGGCGGCCGCGTGGGCTACATCCACATCAAAGGCATGGACTCGCCCTCATTCCGCAAGACCTTCCATGAGCTCCTCGGCCGCTACCGCAACTGCGACGCCGTGGTGATCGACACCCGCCACAACGGAGGCGGATGGCTCCATGAGGATCTTGCAGTGCTTCTCTCCGGCACCAAATTCGCCACCTTCGAGCCCCGGGGACAGTTTATCGGGCAGGATCCGTTCAACCGCTGGACAAAGCCCTCGTGCGTGCTCATGTGCGAGGACAACTACTCCAACGCCCACGGATTCCCCTGGACCTACCAGACCCTCGGCCTCGGCAAACTGATCGGCGCACCCGTGCCAGGCACCATGACCGCCGTGTGGTGGGAGAATCAGATCGATCCCACCATCGTGTTCG
>CAYWWE010000037.1:7883-19712 GCA_964461785.1 uncultured Bacteroides sp. | reverse complement strand
AAAGTTACGAAAAAGTTGGGTTAGGTCAGTTGACAACGGCTATTTTGGCCACAGCTCCAGCCGAAGCCACACCATCGCCCGACCGCGACACCATCAGGTAATAGATGCCCGACCGCACATGCCGTCCCGACATATCGGTCACGGGCCACTGTGCCATGCCGCCTTCCGACTTTCCCTGCCACACCACATGACCAGCCGCATCGGCTATCTTGACAAGCGAGGCATCCATCAGGCCGGTGATGGTGACGGGGCCGGTGTGATCGGGGCCCACGGGATTGGGATAGACAAGGATATCGGAATATGATCCGGCGGCAGGCGAGGCCGACGAGGCATATTCAACGACCCCGCGGTCGGTGCCGAAATAGACGGCGTTGCCGTGGGGATCGCAGTAGACAGCATTGACGCGATTGGAGGGGAGGGGAGAGTTGGAGGAGTTGAAAGACTCGATTATCTCATCGCCTCGCGGCGAGACAAGAAACACACCCGAGCCTTCAGTGGCCAGCCATTTGCGGTCGGCATGGTCTACGGCTATCGAATAGATCAGATCCCCTTCGAGCAGATAGTCGGCTGTGTTGGTACCGTCGCGCCGGGGCACTTTAAGACGGGTCACGACAAGCGACTCCTCGACTGCCTTTTCGGGATAGGGAATCTCTATCACTCCACCATTGGAGCCGAGCCAGACACGCCCGGAACGGTCTTCGGCAAGAGCCGAGTGACGGTCGGGCGCAAACAGCTTTCCGTCCTGATCGATCATGCTCTCCCACACCTTCACGCGATCGTCGGATAGATCGTCGAAAGTGCCTCGGGTATCGATGGCCACAAGCAGAGTGCCGACAGTGGCATCGGTGATGAAGATCATGTCGGAATGTCGGCAGTGGAGAGTCTGCACATCCTTGTTGGAGGAATAGCCCGGAACGGATACAACCGTCCAGTCTGCAGCCGTGACCTTGTCGGGATCGAGCCGCCGCTTGGCAGCGGGGAGAAACGACAGGCCCGAGGTGCCGGGGCCGGTGTGGGATGCCACCCACATGTTGCCTCCCCGGTCAAACGAGACATCGTAGACCCTGCATCCCCATTCGGGCACGAAGGGAGCGTTTGACTCGTCATAGCGTCCGGAGAGCTGTCCGTCGGTGATACGGAGCAGGCCGTCATTGGCCGTACAGAGCCAGTAGACCGACGGATCGTCGGGATCCTCGGCCAATTTCTCCGGCGAGACAGGATATTGACCCACAGAGCGCTGGGCCGAGATGCTGAGATCGTGGACAGCGGGAGCCGGAAAAGCGGTTACGTCGGTAAAAACTCCGTCGGGAGTAAGGAGCGACGTTGTCTGCGGAGTCTGGAGACCCTCATTGCCGGTGGGATAACCGAGGCGGTAGACTGTTGCCCCGAGATTGGTGAAATAAGCTCTCTCGCCATCGGCCGACGGGATGATATAGGCCACGCGCTTGACGCTGACTCCATCGGGCAGATACCTGTCCGACAGCATTGTCCATCCTGAGCCCGGATTGTAGGAGTAATGAGCCAGACCGTCGTGTCCGGCAGCCCAGACCGATTCCACCGAGGTGGCGCATGCTATGGCATCGCCCGCAATATCATCGTGGAGCGGCGCCATGACGGATGAGCGTCCGTCAGTGCCGATCGAGTAAAGGTGCCCGGATGAGACGAACCTCACTTCGCCGGATGGGGTGAAGATAAAGGGGGAGACATTACCGGAGGCCTTATCAACGACCGAGGCGCCCGACACCGAAGTGCCGTCAAACCGCAACGTGTAGAGCGACTCCCGGCTCGAAATATCACGCCGCAAAAGGAGAAGCGATGGGGAGAGCGCCGTCATCTCCTCTACCGCACCCCAAGGGGTAAGTGGGACAAAGGAGTCGAGCGTGGATATGCGGGCGGAGCGCGGAGCCGAATATAGACTGTCGCCACACTTCATCACGATATGAGAGGGGGTGACAGTCACCGCGCTCACCGGCCGACGGTAGTTGCCCGACGATAGGGTCTCACCCTTCGCGACATCGAGAATCACGAGGCCGAAAGCTGTGGCGGCAAACACAGAGTCGCCTGAAAAGGCCACGTCATTGACCGTCTTGTTCTCGCCTACCGAAGTGGCGGCAGCTATATCGGGGATATTAAGCACCGACCGATCGCCGGCGCGGCCTCCCATTATGTCGATATTGCCATCGGAATATGCTACAAGCACCCTGTCGGCAGCGTGGTCGTAGAAAATATTCTTTATGTCGGCAGAGGAGGATAGATAATTGTCGACAGTGTAGCTGATGCTCTCGTCGCGCTTCTTATCGTAGCCAAACAGCGACCCGCCGGCAAGATAGAACACCTCGTCGGAAGTCTCCACCGCGCGTGTCACAGGTCGCGAGAACACGGGATGGACTGTCCACGATCCGGTGTCGGCCACGGCGATCGCGGAAAAAATGATCAGGAAAACAAAAGTGGAGAGAAACCGCATTGACAGAACAGTTATGGCAGAGGGCCCGATCAGCGCAGCAGATAGTCGGCAAGCGCCCTTATGGCCCGTCCGCGGTGAGAAATAGCATTTTTTTCTTCCGCGCTCATCTCGGCAAAGGTCAGTCCATGGCCCTCGTCGGGGATAAATACCGGATCGTAGCCAAAACCGGCCGAGCCCGACGGTGACTCGGCTATGCGCCCCTCGACCTTGCCGTGGAAATAGATCACGCCGCCGTCGGGACGTGTCAGCGCAATGGCGGTGACAAAGCGGGCATTACGGTCGGCCTTACCATCCAGACGGCTGAGTAGCAGCGCGGTATTGGCCGCCGAGTCATGACCCGGTCCGGCATAGCGGGCCGATCTCACGCCGGGCTCCCCTCCGAGAGCGTCGACCATCAGGCCCGTGTCGTCGGCAATACAGTCGAGGCCATAGCGCTCCTTGACGTAGCGGGCCTTGATGGCAGCATTTCCTTCGAGGGTGTCGGCTGTCTCGGGTATATCATCATGACAGCCTATATCAGCCAGTCCCTTCACAGTGAAGCGGTTGCCAAGGATGGCCCGTATCTCGTCGAGCTTATGAGCATTGTTGGTGGCAACTACAAGAGTCGCGGTTTTTTCTGAGTCGGAAGACATGTCTCTATAACGGAATGATTACCGGGTTTATTGCAATTTGCTTTTGCGTGAGCGTGAAAAACTTATTCTGGTGGCCGGATCGTCGCAGAACGATTTTTTGCGGATATTGTAGACGGCGGTATGGACCGAGTCACTCCCTTCTGGCATCTCCCACAGCTGGAGCATCGAGTCGCCTCCATGTTCCTGATACTGGAGATTAAAGAGGATCTGCGGCACCTCCCGTCCCGCATCATTGGGGGTAAACAGCGATGCCACGAAGCCATTATGCCCGCATATCACCGCAATCACATTGTCGTAAGGACGGACAATAGAGTTCCATATACCCGACGGGGCAGTTGCCCGTCCGTCGGTGCCGAACTGCATGAATGAATATGATTCACTGTCGGAGACAAGCGCGCCATTGCGGGTGAGCCATTCGTGGGTGAGCAGATAGAAGTCGGCCTCCTGATTAATGGATATGAATTCACCGGCCCACTCCACCACCTCGGGGCGCGGTCCAAACTCGAGAGCCACGATATATGCCGTCCGTCCGCCAAGGCGCAGACTGTAGATAACATTCTCGCGGCTCCCTGCCTCATAGGCTGCCACAATGGCCAGAGGCGAGCGGACCGGCAGACGATAGCTGTTGAAAAGCGTCGAGCCGCGGTCAGGGATATAGGTAAACATATCTCCCTCATTCCTGAGCCATGTGTAGTCGTGATTTCCTGTTACGGCGATCACCGGAATGGTCTCAGCCACCGGACGGAGTACAAGAAACGCATTGTCCCACTGCCAGCCGGCGTTTTCGTCGGTGATGTCGCCCACCTGAAGGATGCCGTCGATGTTGCCGAAAAAGGAGTTCTGGATCCTGAGCCAGTCCATCGAAGCGCGGAAGTCGTCCATATACTCCGGCTGGCGGGTGTATTCCTGTATATCGCCGACCACCACCAGATAGTGCGACGATGGATTGATGCCCGTATAGTCGGGAACATTGTCGATGATATAGCTGTCGGAGAGCCACTCCTCGTCGTCCGACGAGCACGCCACGAGACCCTGCCCCGTAATCAAGGCAGCCAGAGCGGCCAGGATGATCCCTATCCCTGTCCTCATCTTATTCAGTAACGGAACGATGATCCGCCGAGAAACTCGCGAAGCAGGGACGTTGACGGGATATATTCGGGAGAGATCGGGCTGAAATATGACAGGAACTTACGCAGGCGGTAGGCCTCGGCATATTCCGGGATATCGCGCGGCACCGCTTCGAGAATCTTTTCGGCCTGCTCCTTTATCACGGCAAGCTCAAAGAGCAGCGACGAATTAAACATGGCATCGGCATTCTCCTGGAACGGGAAGATCCACTTTTCCTCACCCCTACGCACCGATGGCCAGCGGCGTATGGTGTCGGTAGCCGATGTGCCGCGATATTTGTGGTCGCGGATAATGCGGCGCAGGAGGCGGTTGTCGGTTGTCGGGATCCAGTTATGGTCGTCGATGGCAATTGTGGTGAGGGCCGATATATAGATCTTGAACTTCATGTCGGCCTCGATGCGAGAGGTCAGCTCGGGGTTGAGACCGTGGATGCCCTCGATGAGGAGGATCGAGTCGGGATCAAGATGGATCCGGTTGCCACGGTATTCGCGCGCCCCCGTGGAAAAATTATAGTAGGGCAGCTCCACTTCCTTTCCGTCAAGAAGATCCTGAAGGTCAGAATTGAACTGATCGAGGTCAAGGGCATAGAGGCTTTCATAGTCCATCTCGCCGTTTTCGTCGCGCGGAGTGTGGTGTCTGTCCACGAAATAATCGTCGAGGCTGATCATCTTGGGCCTCATCAGATTTGTCATGAGCTGGATGGCGAGCCGCTTGGTAAAGGTGGTCTTTCCGCTCGACGACGGACCGGCCACGAGCACTATCCTTGCGCCTCCGGCCTTGAACCGGTCGGTGATCATGTCGGCAATGGTGGATATACGCTTGTTGTGAAGCGCCTCCGACACATTGATTATATCCGATGACTTGCCTTCGGCCACGGCATCGTTGAGCTCGCCTACATTCGTCACACCGATGATGTGGTTGAACTCCTGATAGTCGGTAAAGGCACGGAACATCTTTTCCTGCGCCACGGGAGCAGCCGGTATGCCGGGCTTTTCCGTATCGCGTGGAAGGAGGAGCATACCGTCGTGATAGGGTATGAGATCGAAGGTGTCTATCATGCCGGTGCGCGGAGCGAGCGCGCCATAATATGAGTCGGCCAGAGAGCCGAGAGTATAATATGTCTCGTAGAGATCGTGGAGACTCTCGATCAGGCGCACCTTATCCTTCAGCCCCTGCTCGCGGAATATCTCTGTCACATGTGATGACAGACTCTCTCGCCTGACAAAGCGGAGATCTTCGTCGACAATCTCCCTCATGCGCTGCTTAAGGCGATCGATGATGGCGGGAGTGAGGGGCGACGGACTGTTGAGCAGCCGGCAGAAATATCCCTTTGACAGGGAATGTTCGATTTTCAGACGTGCTCCGGGCAGCAGATTGTAGACGGCCTTGTAGAGGATCATGCAGAGCGAGCGGGTGTAGACTCTGTGGCCGCTGCCCGATCCGTAGGGCAGAAACTCGACCATCTTCGGGCGGAAAAGCTGAAACGACAGTCCTTCGGTCTTGTTGTTGACGCGGGCGCATATAGCCTCGAAACCGAGCTCCGGCTTTATTCCTTCATATATGTCAAGCAGCGACGCTCCCCCTTCAAAGGGGATATAGCGGTTAAGGTTGGTGCAGTATATTTTGAGCTCTTCACTCATATATATTATATATAAGGTGATGGTGGATGATGATAATTCTTACGTTTCTTATAGCTCTCCCAGCGCGAGATGGCCTCGGCATACACAGCTTCGGGTTCGAGGCCGAGCACTCCGGCATAGGCCCGGGTGGCTATGGCTATCTGATCGGTATGGAAAAGGAGCCGCTCCCACATGAGGTCGAGTTTCGACCGGCTGAAGGTGTTGAAGCGGATGCGGTTGAGATCTACATAGTGGAAGACAAAGGAGCCGTCGGGTGCGCGGCTGAACAGGACGTTGCCTGGCGAGAAATCTTTCATCCACACTCCGGCCTGATGGAGGCGGGCCATCTCTCGACCGAGTGCCTCAAGAAGTTCCCGCATGAACGGATGGCGCTCGGGATAGCGTAGCTCAGTCAGTCCGTCGACATGGCGGGAGATGAAATAGCTGCGTCCGAATGTCAGTGGTGTCTTCTCCTCTATGTAGGCCAGCGGCGCCGGCACATTAAATCCCATTTCCGATAACCTGAGCGAATTTTCAAACGACCGCCTGGCCTTGCTCTTGCGGAAGCGTCCATAGACGTAGCGGTTGACGATATTGGGAATTGCAAACGCCTTGATGTTTACAGGCTCATCGCCGGTGTCGACTTTGGCCACTACATTGCGCCCGCGATACACCTCCACAGCCCCGGCGGGGATGCCCCGGGCCGCTATCTCCTCCACGAGGTCTTGATAGCGGAGTCCGTCGGCGCTATACTGGATATTGACGGATGATTTCATCGTGAGGCTGCGAGATATGAATATAGATCAAGGAGAGCCGATACAGCGGGCTGCATCTCCCTCCCGGATGCGTGATCCGTCCTTTTCACCGGTGAGCTACCGGCAATATCACTCAGTATGTCTGTCAGGGAGCGCCGGGATGCCATATCTGACTCCCGGTCGTAGAAAACAGCGTGGCCTGCTCCTGCAAGCTCACGGTTGCGGAGGCTGTCGGCCATTATCATGGGCAAGCCGTATGCGGCAGCCATTGCCGTCTGCCACCCTGCGGATGAAGCTGAGCCCGAGGTGACCAGCAGAGCCGATGCCCGCTCCATCAGGGCGGGGGTGAGGGCTGCGTCGCCTACGAATTCAATCATGTCGGATAGACCGAGCGCCTTCACACGCTTAAGCACCGGCACCACCCCCCGGGCCTCTCCCTGCCCGGCAACTATCATTCTGATTTTCTTATCGGGATAAAGGGCCCCGATGGCCTCCACGGCATCCGATATGCCGCACGAGGGGCTGATCCTACCGCTCCACAGGAGGGTCATCTCTTCGGGTGCAGATCCGGTTGATGATGTAGAGGGCACGGTGTATCCGGGAGCTATCACGGCAACGGTCTTGGTTTCAGATTCAGGGTGGGAGGCCATGAAGATATCCCGGTCGGCTTGGGTGTGGAACACGAGAGCGTCGGCTATATCAATAGCAAATCTGTCGGCCCGGCCAGCGGCTTCGACCGATCCGGAATGTAGCTCGATCACTATTTTAGGTGTATGATCGGGATAGGCCCGGGCTATCAGGCCGGCCTGTTCGGCCACCGCAAGAGAATGGGTGTGGAGGATGACTGGAGACACATCTCCGGCAAGACGCTTCACCTTATAGGGCATCGACAGCTTTGATCCCATGCCGAACCCGCAGGTAAGGAGGTCTATCCCGGTGTCTGAGGCAAGCGAGTCAGCCGCCGGCCCCCGGCGCCGAAGGGCAGCCACCGGGATCTGTGAAGCTATCATCCTCAGCCGCAGAGCCAGCATGTCATCGGCCTCGGATCGATATCCGCCGTTGTCGTAAATATCTATTACCTTCATCGTCAGTGAGAGTCATTGCTGCCTTAGAGCCGACACCGAGCGCGCAAAGCGATATGAGTGAAGAGCCGAAAGGAAACGGCGGCGACTGATCTCGCGCCCCATCGGGCCATCCATCCATCCGCCCTGCCCTATGAAGCAGCCTATATAGGCCTTTATGCCCTGAATGAGCGGCGAGAGGGGAGAAAGTTTTTTCCCTGATGCCGCTAAGTGTTCGCCGTCGATGCGTGCGTGAGACTCCTCGGTCTGCGCATACTCCTCGGGAGTGGTGCAGCGGTAATGAAGGATATCACCGTCGACAGGCTCGGGAGTAATATCGTCGTGAAATATGACCCTTTCGTCAATGCCGCGCAGATTCCAGTTGGCATAGCGGCGATCAAACAGACGGACCTGTGTGTCGGGATACCATCCGCAATGCTTCACAGGTTGCCCGCAATAGAAATTGAGACGCGAGAATGAATATCCACGGTGTCCGAAGCCCTCTTTTTTCAACCTGAGCAGACTCTCCCTGACGGCGGGCGAGAGCTCCTCGTCGGCATCGAGAGCCAGCACGTATGTGTGTGATGCGAGAGAAGTGGCATACTGGCGCTGTGCGCCATATCCTTTCATGGGTCTCGACACCACCCGGCATCCCTTTGCGCGGCATATATCCAGGGTAGAGTCGGTCGAGCCCGAGTCGACCACTATTATCTCGTCGGCAATACCGGCGAGAGAGTCGATGCAGGCGCCAATGCGTGCCTCCTCGTTGAGAGTGAGAATCGTGGCCGAGATATTATGATGGAGTGACATGGTGCAAACTTAATAAAATTTTCAATCACCCGCAAATGATAATTACCAAGAATCCATCATCACCGGCTCTCAGAGAGCTCATCCCATCATATAAGCCCGGATCAGCTCTGTGGCTTTTTGGCAGGGAGGGATATGTTGTGGATATGACTGGTGAAGCGGTCGGAAAATCTGTAGGTGCCGGCTTTTTCTGCCGCAAGATTATAGTTGTCGACAAAAGCGTCAAGATCACCCAGACTTTCAACTACGGCCTCCAATCCAAGCTGGTCGCGGATGAGAAACACCATGAAGTCGCCCGTAGTGTGTCCCTCGAAGTGGGATGCCGCCATACATTCCTTGAAGTAACGCTCCATATCTATCTTGCCGTCGAGATAGTCGCATACAACGGAGTCAAGCTGCTCCAGCACACGGGGCGTAGAGAGGTAATCTTCATTGTAGACAGCGAGCATCTTCTCTCCGTAGGGATAGAGCGAGGTGAGCGGCATCTCTTTCTTATTCAATATATCGGCCACACCCTCGCGCATATTGTTTACAAGGGCAAAAGCCGCGCCATCCATTATATCCTGCTCATAGACGGAGCCAAACACCAGGGGGAGATAGAAATGATGCATCTCGTGGGCCAGCATCTCTGTTGCCGATTGCAGTCCGCTGTTAAAGAAGGTGTTGACATCGAGAAAGAGATTGTCGCCGAGCGCCCTACATTCCAGATCCCACACAATGAAATATATATTGCCGGCATCGGGAGTGAGACTCCTCACGCGGTCGGGCACCAAGGTCAGGGCGAGCGAATTGGCCTCATTCACAACCTTGTCAATATCGAGGCTGCTTAAGATCCTTGAATATTCCGGCAGATTGGCGCGAAAGTTAAAGGCAGTCGACACGAAAAACGGGAGCTCGGAGTCGATGCTGCCGAGATCTATGGTGTCGAGCATTGTCAGCAGGCTGTCGCATACGGTAGCTTTAGAGGGATCGTAGACTATTTCAAAAGCATCCCTTACATTTTTCTTGAAAGCGCTACGGTTCCATTTCACGCTTGAAAACAGAGCCTCGTAGGCAGGAGAAGCAAACAGGGAGTCCCACTCCTCATCGCTCGGCATATTATGGCTCCGGAGAGTCTTTTCGGCCATATCAATATACATTTTAGCCGAAGTGATGTCGACCTTAAAGGGTGACCCGGCTTCCTGAGCCTTTGCCGATCCGCCCGCACTTACTATGAGCAGGGCCAAAAGAATGATTATTTTATTCATATCGCTTTTAAGTTTATTATTTGCAGGCAAAGGTAGCTGCCCGCAAAATGATATGAATAAATTTCATCCCTAAACCGCGACTGTAGCCTGCTGTTTTGTCTAATTTTTATACACCGCGGGAGATCAGCCGAGTTTAAACACGATGCGTTGCACCCCGTCGGCCCATCGGCTGCTCGTGATGCGGAATGTGCCTATCTCACCTGTGTGCCTGACATGGGTTCCGGCACACATACACTGGTCGTAGCCACCTATGTTTATAACCCTGATGGTTTCCGAAACCCCTTCGGGAAGGCGGCTCATGTCAAATCTCGTCATTGCCTCCTGCTGACTTATAAACTCCTCGCTGACCTCGACATCTTCCGCCACAACTTTATTGACATACTCTTCAAGCGACTTCAGTTGGGCCTCGGTGAGCGGCTCGGGCAAATGATAGTCGAGTTTAGACTTCTTGCGCTCGATATGGGCGCTGAAGGCACGTCCGTGGCCGTAGCGGCGGGCCATCTCGCCGTTGAGCAGATGCTCGGCAGTGTGCATCGGTGGATATTCCTGCTTGTTGTGTTCGTTAATGATAGGTGCTTCTTCCATATTATGCGGTTTGCTTGTGAGTATGCTGCAAAGTTAGGGAAGTTGGGGCGATTATCCAAAAGGATAAGGGCGGGGCAGGGCGGTTTTAAGATGGTTGAAGGGCTGTTGAAAAGGTGTTGATAATTGTTGATTAATTTTTCCATAGTTTTCAATAACTGGATTTGTACTATTTGAGCAATTTGATTAAGCCAGCCTCAGCTCCCGGATTGCAAATAAGTTAGCAAGTAGATTTAGGAGGGTTATGATAGGGGTTATCTACTGTTTTCAGCGCTCCGGAGTTATCAAAATATCGACATATATATGTTATCAACATACTGTTTATAACCATCATAATTCATTAATAACAAGAATTTTAGCATGTATATAAACTGTTGATTATCCCATTCCTTATAATGATATCGAATTTTCAAAATATTGAGCCTAAAACTTATCACAGCTATCAACAATCCTTATTATACTTCTTTGAATTGTGTTTTAAAAAAATTTTTTTCACTTCTAAAACCTATAAAAATAATAAAGACAGATGATGAGGATGGCTGTGGATTTGTTAACTTTGTCTCTCCAATGATTAGATCAAACAAATACTGACATAATGATAAAGAAGATATTCCTTGCCGGCGGCTGCTTCTGGGGCACCGCCCATCTGTTTTCTCTGGTAGACGGAGTTGATAAGGCTGTGGCGGGCTATGCCAACAGTGTCGTTGCCGAGCCTACATATAAAATGGTGTGTACGGGCAATACCGGGGCGGCCGAGACTGTAGAGGTGGCCTACGATGATGATATAGTAGGCCTCTCCGAGCTCCTGTTTATATATTTCAAAAGTATCGATCCGCTGGCCGTCAACCGTCAGGGCAATGATGTAGGCACACAGTACCGCACCGGTATCTTCTATACCGACACGGCCGATCTGCCGGTGATAGAGGCGGTGGTGGCTACGGTGCAGCGCCGCCATTCATCTCCGCTGGCCGTCGAGGTGGGACCGCTGGTCAATTTCTACCCTGCCGAGGAGTATCATCAGGACTATCTGTATAAGAATCCCGGGGGCTATTGCCATGTAGATCCCGCATTGTTTGCCGAGGTGAAGGCCCGCAAGCATACGAGTGCTGCCGGAAAGAGCGAGCTCAAAAAGCGTCTCACCCCCTTGCAGTGGGAGGTGACGCAGAACGGTGCCACGGAGCGTCCGTTTGTCAATGAATATGACGACGAGTTCCGCCCGGGCATATATGTTGACATCACCGACGGGACGCCGCTCTTCGTATCGTCGCGCAAATATAATTCGGGCTGCGGCTGGCCTGCCTTTTCGCGGCCTATCGACAGTGCGCTCATCACTGAGCATCTCGACACATCGTTTGGCCGCATACGCACCGAAGTGAGGTCGGCTACGAGTGGAGCCCATCTGGGCCATGTTTTTCCCGACGGCCCGGCCGACGACGGCGGAATGCGCTACTGCATCAATTCGGCCTCGCTACGCTTCGTTCCTGCCGAAAAGATGGAGGCCGAGGGCTATGGCGACTATCTCCCCCTCATAGCC
>CAYWWE010000037.1:0-7783 GCA_964461785.1 uncultured Bacteroides sp. | reverse complement strand
TCCTGCCGAAAAGATGGAGGCCGAGGGCTATGGCGACTATCTCCCCCTCATAGCCTCCGAATTCAATAAGTAAAGACCAGAGGAAACAAAATTATTTATATGCACTTTATTTGTCTCCGTAGTGTCCTTTTAGTGAGACTACGGTGACAATTACCTTTTCGTTTTCGATGGTGTAAACCATCCTGGAACTCTTATCTATCCTCCGGCTCCAAAAGCCTGCCAGATTTCCTTTAAGCTGTTCTACTTGCCCGGTGCCGGTAGTAGGGTGTTCACGTAATTCTGAAAATAAGTATGCTATCTTTTTAAGAATTTTCTTTTGACCGCATTTCTTCCACTCTTCCAAGTGTTTTTCAGCTTCGGGCTGCAAAATCAATTCATAGATCATACTCCCAATAGTGACCGTATTTCATCCATAGAGTAAGCACGACCCTTCCCATCTTTCATTTCCTCGATACCACGTTGGACTGATGCCATATTCTCCGGATCGTCAAACCATGGATCTCCGGATGGAGATGGATTATCACTAACTTCTATCGATATCGAGTTAGCCTTGTTGATGAGTATGGTCTCAATGTAGTTCTTCAGACTCCTGCCCTGTGCCACTGCCATAATTGATAGCTTTTGAAGCGTCTCTACAGGAAGATCGATATTCTTACGCTTGATATTTAGTGTTGTTGCCATAATCTTTATTTCTTACGATGCAAAGATATAAAATGTATATAATATACACAACTTGAGATAAGGAATGTTCAATACAACCGTCTTGCATATAAAATGATGCCACCCATCCTGACAAGCATAAACGTCAGGATGGGTGGCATTGGTATTTTAGGAAGTGAGGGTCAGTCTTCGAGATAGTAGGTGAGGGAGGTCACTACGCGGACTGTCTTGATGTAGGGGGTATAGGCGTCGCGGTCTTCGATGGTGAACTGACCCTGACGGGCGTTCTTTATCTTGCCGAGGTCGGAGCCTGAGTCGTCGCTGAATTTCTTGGCAGCTTCGCGGGCATTCTTTGTGGCTTCGGCTATCATGGCCGGTTTGATGTCGTTGAGGCCGGTAAACTCATAGGCTATGGTGTTGCCGTAGTCCTGGGCCTGGACGGGGATACCCATGCTCAGGAGATCGCCCTGACGGAGGATGAGGCCGCGCACTTTCTCAACCTGATCGGAGCTTACGGTGACGATGGATGTGATGGTGTAGCGGGCGGTGATGCCGGGCTTATAGTTGTAGTTGTCGATGTTGTCTTCCATCTTGGGGGCTCCTACGGAGATTTCGTTTTCGGTGAGGCCGTTTTCCTTTAGGAATGACACTACTTTGGCATTGGTGGTGTTGACATTGGCATAGACCGTGGGGAGTTCGTTGCCGTTGAGCTTGAACACTATGGGCCATGTCACATGATTGGCGGGAACTTCGCGTTCGGCCAGGCCGCGCACATCGACCGTGCGTGAGTTTTCGGTAAACGACCTCAGGCCGCTTTTGATGCAGAATCCGAGGGTAACGAGCCCTATGAGCAGTGCAAGTGCTGTGTAAGTAGATTTCATATAGCTGTTTATGTGGTTGAGAGGAAATGGTGTTGAGGGTTAATGCTGAGCCATCATTGAGGTGAGGGAGTCAATGATATCGGGGGTGGGGGAGAGGCGGGGTATCTTGCGCTGACCGCCGAGGCGGCCGCCGTCGCGGCTGAGCCATCTGTCAAACAGACCTGCCGGGGCGACTGTCACCGTCAGGGGGTCGAGGAATATGCCTCCTGAGCGCTTTGCCGCATAATCGGAGTTTTCCTTGCAGAGGGCTTCGTCGAGCAGGGAGGCAAAATGATCGAGCGACTCGGGAGCGTGCTCAAACTCGATGATCCAGTGATGACGGCCACGGCTGCGGTCGGTGGCATAGACAGGGCCGGCGGTGTAGTTGTCGACCTCGCATCCGAGCTGAGTGCACACTTGCTCCAGGGCTCTGTCGGCATTATAGACCATCAGCTCCTCGCCAAAGGCATTGATGAAGGCCTTGGTGCGCCCCGCCACGGAGATTCGCAGCGGATCGGTTGACTCGATCCTGACTGTGTCGCCTATCGGATAGCGCCACAGCCCGTTGGCCGCCGTGATGATCAGCTCGTAGACCTCTCCACGGCTCACTTCCCACGCCGGCACAGGCTCGGCCGAGGGTTGGTCTACGGGCCTGAACTCATAAAACACTCCGTGGTCGGTAAGAAGCAGCATCGCGCTCACCGACGGATCGTCCTGGATGCCAAAGAATCCTTCGGAGGCATTGTAGTTTTCGACATAGTGCATCGGACGGGCAGGATCTGTCAGCTCGTGATACTGGCTGCGATAGGGCCCGAAGGCTATTCCGCCGTGAAAGAAAACCTCGAGATTGGGCCAAACATGATGTATATCTGATGCTCCGGCCCGCTCGATGACTTTCTTTATCACCGTCAGGAACCACGACGGCACTCCCGATATGCCGGTGATGTCGGCATGGAGCGAGGCTTCGACCAGAGCGGGAAGTTTGGTGTCCCAGTCGGGCATGAGAGCGATCTTGCGTGACGGGACACGCACCAGGTTGGCCAGCGGATTGATGCGGCGGATGAGGGTGGCCGACAGATCGCCCACATTGACATTGCGAGGCAGATCGGTAAGGGTGTTGGCAAAGCTGCCGCCGAGAATGAAGTTCTTGCCTGAAAATAGGCGGCTGCGGGGATTGGAGGCCAGATAATGGGCCACTACCTCGGCCCCTCCGGCATAGTGGTTGAGGCGGAGGGCATCGTCGGTGACGGGGATATATTTCGAGCGGCCGTCGGAGGTGCCGCTGCTCTGGGCATACCAGCGGGTGACACCGGGCCACAGGATATCGCGCTCGCCGGCTATCATTCGCATTATATATGGGCGCAGCTCTGGATAGGGAGTGACCGGCACGCGACTGCGGAAGTCGGCATAGCTACCTATCGAGCCGTAGCCGTGGATGCGACCCCACTCCGTGGCCGATCCGCGGGCGAGGAGGCGTGAGAGCACACGCTTCTGGACCGCCTCGGTGTCTGACCGCCAGCGGCGCGACGCGGCCACTCTGCGCATGAAAAAAGGACGCACGATAGGTGTGAAGTCAAGCATAGATATTTTCAGACCGTCTTTAATGGACGTAAATGAGTTAGACGGGCAAAGATAATCATTTTAGTCAGTAGAAAACAGTGAAAAATGTTATAAAATATTTAAGGCAAGGAGGCGGCCGGCAGAATGGTGAGAAAAGTCAGAGCAGCGCGGTGTCGTCGGGAAAGGCGAAGGTTATGCCCGAGCGGCGCCCGCAGACGTATGTGGCGCCTTTCAGGCCGTTATGGGTCAGGGAGTCGAGATATAGCGGCTCGCCGGCCACAGCGAGATGGCACACAAAAGTGTCGCCCGGCTGAAGCCGTGTCCCCTCGCTGCGCGTAACCTCAAATCGCGCATTCCCCATATATGTCACCTCACACACTCTGTCGGGCGGCCACATAAACCTGATCCGGTCGCCTTTCACGAGATCTTTGGCCACATCGATGCGCGCCGCCGCTACGATGCCGCTCTCTATGTCGGGGCGGATGCCGCTCAGGAGGCGATTCATGTCGATCCATCCTGCGTAGGCGGCGAGAGTGTCGAGGGTCGACCGGCGGGGAGCCACATTCTCGTTCAGGTAGCCCCACAGGCGCTTGAGCGTAGTGGCGCTGAACAGCACCCCGGTGCGGTCGAGTATGCTCAGGCGCAGAGCCTCAAACTGCTTTGGCGTGGCCACACGGGAGCCGAAGGTCTCTTCAACAGTCCGGCAGAGTCTGGCTATATCCTCCGGACTCAATGTGCCGTCAGGTTGGGAAAAACATACTTTTTCTGCCATTTCGACATTTCTATCATTGAATAATTATCTATAGCCGACCCCACCATCACGGCGTCGGTCTCATCCAGTCCGGCGCAGTAGCTGCTCTTAGCTTTGTCGGCAGCCTCACGCGTCTTCATCGTCAGCTCATAGTTTAAGGTTGACAGATCATTGAAGTTATTAAGGTCGAGTTGCGGCAGGCGGTGAGCCAAATAGTCGGCAAGAGTCTTGTCAATGAGGCGTTTGCCCCGACTCACGGCCTCGTCAATCATAGTCTGCCGGGCCTCTATCGCCTCGCGCCGGGCCGATTCGGAGGCCAGAAGGCCGGTGGTGGCCGCGAGGTCGGCGCGCACCTCGACGAGCGAGTCGTGAAGCAACACCGTCTCGGCGCGGTAGCCAGCGGCGGTGCGGCGCAGCTCATCTACCTCGCCAGCACTGCGCAGGGCAAGCCAGGCGCTCATGCCGGTCAGAAGCAGGATCACTGCGGCCACTGTAGCCGCTTTGAGGCGACTCACCCGTCGCCCCTGGCGATCGATCGCTTCCAGGAGCTGCCGGGCATTGTCGTAGCGCTTCCCGACGGGAGCCATGCAGCGCTGGGCTATGGCCGCGTAGGGGCGGCAGAAAGCGCTGATTATCACCCCGAGGCTGTAGACATCGTTAGCGGCTCGGGGGCGTGCTTCGGCCATCTGCTCCTCGGCCATATATCCCACAGTTCCCGCGGGCTGCTTGAGCACGGTGTAGCTATCGTCGTCGGCCAGTCCGAAGTCAATCACCACCGGATGGCGCCCGTTGTCGGTGATCATGATGTTGTCGGGCTTCAGGTCGCGGTGAACAATACCCTGGGCGTGGATATAGGCCACGGCTTCGACCGTTTCGCGTATCACTCGCCTCCGCTCGCCAGCCGTAACCTTTCCGGCCAGATACTCGCCGAGCGTCACCCCCTCTATCCACTCCATCACTATGCAGGGGCCGAGCCCTTCGACCTCCTCTACGGCCACGGCGCTCGCCACCCCTCGGTGAAGCAGCCGCGAGTGGAGGGCAAACTCCTTCATCAGCCTCCGGATGTGGGGTGTGGAATGGCGCAGCTCGGGCCGCAGACCCTTGAGCAGCCACAGCCGGCCGTAGCGGCGCCCGCGTGCAATCACGCTGTCGGTCTTCACATGGAGGATCTCCACGTCGGTCATCATCGCCTCCAGCGGCTCCCACGCGTCGGCCGGGCCGAGGAAGCCCGATTCGGTGTTGTCATGGCTTGTCATGTCTGCAAAGTTACAACTCTTTTTTTCATTTCTTCCATTCAATAGATGAAATGGACTTGAAAGGACTCACCGGCTTGCTCTTTCCGCCCCTACCTTTGCCTCCACTCGCCGAAAGAAAAAATATGCCCGCACCATGCCGCATTTCACAAATAAATGAGCTATCTTTGTGGGTGCGACCGGAGAGCCACTGTGCCTCCGGCCCGCACTCTACATATCACGGAGAGCTTATCTGTGCGTGTCGATCAGAGAATCTGGAAAATTTTCGTAAAAGACATCGGCAGTGAAAGCGGCACTCCTGTAGCGCATGTATATGCCCGCGCTGCATCCTCACGAGGTGCAGCGCCCGTCTGCATACATACACTACGGGTGTGGGCATATTTCACATTCATCTTTTACGGGTATTCCAGAACCTTCTGATCGAGAATGTCAGTAAGGCCCACACCTCTGTGCCGTTTCCCCAGCTATCTCCCCTTGCGGAAAAAAGGACCAGAAAGGACTCGTTTCGACTCTCCGGCAGGCAATAACTTTGCCGGCAAAACAGGTTCCTAACCCCAACGCAAGGCAGCAATGCATATCGGTCTACGAATAAAACAGATCCTCGACACCCGGGCCAAGTCGCACACCGTGACTTGGTTTGCCAGGCAGCTCAACTGCAACCGCCGCAACGTCTACCACATCTTCGAGCGACAGACCATCGACACCGACCTGCTGCGCCGCATCTCCCTCATCCTCCACCACAACTTCTTCCAGGATTTGGCCGACGACTACGCCGACCCCGCTGCCCCGCCCCCGGAGCCACCCACTGAAAGTGTGTAATAATTTGCCACATCCTGTGTAAATATCTGCCACACAATTCATAAAGCTATCCTCCCCATTCTCCCTAACTTTGCAAAAAAATATATCTCTCATTCCTGTCAACTATAATGAAAGAAAGATTAATGATTGCTGTTGCCGCGCCTGAAAAGACAGGCAAGACAACCACCGTGGCAAAAGTATGGGAAATGCTTCCCGGACGAAAGAAGAAAATGAGGCCGAGACTCGTATTCGAGCGTTTCGGCATAGTCGAGACCAAAGATGGCGGCAAAATAGGTATTGCCTCGCGCGGCGACACTCCTGATGAAATCCGCGAATGGGTAGGCGAACTTATAGCTACCGACGAGTGCGACGTGATTTTGTGTACCTGCCACACCGACGATCCGACATACGATACCGTTATCGAGCTTGCCGGAAAGAGCGGATATGAACTCATTTTCTGCAGCCACCTGTATGAATATCGCCCCCTGCCGGAGCGCATAGCCTTGAGCAAGCTCAACCCTGAAGAACAGCAGGAAGTGTCGGCGGGTGATGTTAATCTGTCGGAATTTTCGGCAGAGTGTCTTATTGAACTAATCTATAAACTCATAAAAGAACCCAAAGCATGAAAAAAATTTTTTTTGTCTTTGTGAGCCTGTGGTTTTTGAGCCTTCAGGCCATGGCGTATGATCCTTTAACTGAAGAAGGTAATAGGATATACGACAAACTAAAAGAAAAAGCGGATGGAGCATATAACTCCAATCCCTCCGAGGCTGCTGATAAGGCATACGATGCTCCTTCGTCTGCATTGGTAGGAACCTGGTGTAAACCCAGAGCTCTTCTTACCTTGAATGCCAACGGTACTGGCACTTATAAGGAGCATTGTTATGCTGTTAAAGGCTCGATACTGACGTATAACGTAAAATGGACCAAAAAGGGGAACGATCTTACCGTAACAGTCATTTCAGAGAAATTGGTTGGCGATCCTACATATGAGGCTAAGTTGACATCGAATCGTCAGAAAAGCGAATTTAAACAGGCTCTTGCTAAATATAATGCAACTTATCCATTTAAAAAACCTTATAAAATTTTTGATTATTATATAATCAGTTTGAGTAATGATGTCATGATAGCTACTCAGACTGGTTGGAATTACTGGGTTAAGAAATCTGCCATAGATAAGTATCTGAAATAAGAAGAAACTAGAGAAGAAAAAAGAAAGGCAGATTAAGAACACACTGATTACGAACTCAGAATCTAAGCCATTACCTAATACTATTAGCAATGAATATGGAGCTAAAGAAGAGAATAGGGCTGACAATCGCCATACTTCCGCTCCTTGCCTCAGTGAGCTGCTCGCAGGGCAAGGATGCCAAGGCAGCCGAAAGTGAGATCACCGTTACGGAGACTGTCGAGGCCACGACCGAAGAGGCACCCGCTGTTGATGTTGAGGCTGACAAGGCGCTTGTAAGTTCGCTTTATGAAAAGTGCGTGCTTTTACCGTTCGGCAAAAGAGCCGACGAGGCGTATGCCAAGGATGTATGCTCTGATGAGTGCGTCAAGAAACTTGTTGCAGCCAACGAGTTTGAAGATGGAAGCCTTGCATTCTGGGCATTGCGCACTGATGCTCAGGATGGCGACGGAGACTCGAAGGTAACTGCAATCGAGCCGATGGGCGACGGATGGTATAAGGTTAGCTATCTTGATCAGGGCTTTAAGGGCGAGACCAGGGTGCTCGTGAAAGACGGAAAGATCTGCGACTACGAGCGCATCTCACAGGCATTCTGAGCTGATAAATGCTATAAACACATTATCCCGGGGTGCGTTTTGTACTCCGGGATAGTTATTCTTAAATATAAACTACTACCCACAAATTAATTTTTATTGTTGCAATGTACGACGAA
>CAYWWE010000036.1:15727-19958 GCA_964461785.1 uncultured Bacteroides sp. | reverse complement strand
CGACTTCTCGCCCCGCGGCAAGAGCGACGCTGAGATCATGCGTTTCTGCCAGGCCTTCATGCTTGAGCTCTGGAAGAACATCGGTCCTGACCGCGACGTGCCCGCAGGCGACATAGGTGTAGGCGGCCGTGAGGTTGGCTATATGTACGGCATGTACAAGAAGCTCTGCAATCAGTGCGACGGCTCAATGACCGGCAAGGCTCTCGAATTCGGCGGCTCACGCATCCGTCCCGAGGCTACCGGTTTCGGCGCTCTCTACTTCGTTCAGCAGATGCTCGCCATGAAGGGTGATGACATCAAGGGCAAGACCATCGCAGTCAGCGGCTTCGGCAATGTTGCATGGGGTGCCGTGACAAAGGCCACAGAGCTCGGTGCAAAGGTTGTGACCATCTCTGGCCCCGACGGCTACATCTACGATCCCGACGGCGTGAGCGGCGACAAGATCGACTACATGCTTGAGCTCCGCGCTTCGGGCAACGACATCGTAGCTCCCTACGCTGAGAAATATCCCAACTCGACATTCTATCCCGGTCGTCGTCCCTGGGAGCAGAAGGTTGACATCGCTCTTCCCTGCGCTACACAGAACGAGGTCAGCGGTGAGGATGCCAAGCAGCTCATCGACAACAAGGTTGAGTTCGTAGCCGAGGTTTCAAACATGGGTTGCACCCCCGAGGCTATCGACGCATTCCTCGCTGCCAAGGTGACCTACGCTCCCGGCAAGGCTGTCAACGCCGGTGGTGTTGCCACTTCAGGTCTCGAAATGACTCAGAACGCCATGCACCTCCAGTGGAGCGCTGCTGAGGTTGACGAGAAGCTCCACACCATCATGGCTGACATCCACACCCAGTGCGTTGCCTACGGCACTGAAGAGGGTGGCTACATCAACTACATGAAGGGCGCCAACATCGCCGGCTTCATGAAGGTTGCCAACGCTATGCTCGGTCAGGGCGTGATGTAATTCCGCATTTCCCCCACTTAAATCAGGCCGCCCGGAGAGAGCTCTCCGGGCGGTCTTGCTATCTACAGGGAAGTAATGGGATATTCAGTCGTTGGCGAGCAGATTGTCAAGCCAGGGCATGATCCACTCGGTCTTGAAATAGTGGTGAGGCGGATCGACATTGGCCAGACGGAAAAACTCATCGCGGTCGATGCCTGAGGGCATCTCCTCAAGAGCCACGCGGTCGGCCGGATCGGCATACTTGGCATAATGATAATAAGTGAACGCGTCGGGAGCTCCCGCCTTGTCAAAAGCAGTGGAGATGATGCGGAAGTCGCGGTCCATGCCTCCCTCGGTGCAGATCACCGGGCGCGGTGCGAGAGCGGCCACTATATCGGGGAAGTCAAATGTGGTGAGAAAATCGGGAATGAGATGCTCGATATTATTGGGAAACGAACGCGCGCCGTTCTCGTCGGGTTTGTTCATGGTCAGGGCACGCTCACGGGTGCGGCATAGGAAATCGTTGTAGACAAACGCGTAGATCGACGGATCGATCAGACCAAGCACCATCAGGGGCTCCGTGCCGAGCGAAAATCCGCTCACGATGATACGGTCGGGGCGGATATCGGGCTGGGTCTTCATCCAGTCGAGGATAACCTTGTCCTGCCACGATGCGAGGCCGAGGTAGCTCCATCCGAGTTCGAGCAGGAAGCGCGACGAGGTGACATAGTCGGGATAGCCGTTGTCGCTGAGCTCGCCACACGAGGGATTATCGACAGCCACAGCCACAAGGCCTTTCTTGACAAAATGCAGAGCCATGGCGCTCTTGCCGGGATTCTCGACAGGGTCGCCCTCCAGTTCGAAGTTGCCGCCACGCTCGCCGGCGAGAAGCTCCTTGGTCTGGCCGAAACCGGGGATGCAAAGCACACCGGGGGCCGCATCCGCTCCGCCTCTGAGAGTGTCGGGAATAAGGACATAGAAAGCCACTCCGCTATCTTCGAGAGGATAAGACATCCACTTCTCGATCCGGTAGCCGTCGCGCTGCCGCTCGAGGATCTTCTCGGGTGCCTTGGCCTGAGCGTCGGGATGCTTCATAATGGCCGCCATGGCCTGTGACATCTTCCCCTGCCATGCCGCAAAACTGTCGGCGGGCATATCCTCCCTGTATTCAAGCGAGGGCGGGCATCTCTTCATCAACGCCTCTGCAGCACTGCGTGTGCTCTCGGCATAAAGAGGAGCCCCGATTGTTGCCAGGGCTCCCAGTAAAGCAAATATTTTTTTCATATTCAACATATTGGTCATTCAGAGGATCAGTCGGAAATCAGCTCGCGGTAGTTGCAGCGCAGGAGAGATCCGTCGTGGCCGCGCAGGTGCATTCCGTTACCCTCGCAGTAGCGCCACATGCTGCACTCGCCACACTCATCCTTTTTCATCCATGAGCGATCGCGATAATCCTTGAATCCATTGTTCCAGACCGTCATGAAATCGTCCTGATAGATATTGCCCTGATGATAGTCAGAGCGGATGCTGGCACAGGCCGAGATAGAACCGTCGACAAGGATCGAGCCTGTAGTGACGCCCGCACTGCAGCCGAAGAAATAGTCGCGCACATCTCCCTCATAATCGCCGAGGAAACCCTCGCAGCAATACGATGCCTTGATGACGCCTTCGGCCCTGAGCTCCTTGATATATTCCATAAGTCTGCGGTACTCGTCATGGCTCAGCTGGAGATCGGGCTGATTGGCCGCGCGACCCATCGGGAAGATGGTGAACAGGCGCCACGACTTCACTCCGGCCTTGACCAGCTCCTCCTTGAGCTGAGGGAGCTGCGGCAGATTGCGCTTGTTGACACAAGTGATCACATCCCAAGCCAGTTCGGGACAGCGGGCAATGTTACGGATGGCGTTCATGGCCCGGTCGTAGCTCATCGGATGGCCACGGAGCCAGTTATGACTGTCGGCCAGACCGTCGATGCTCACGGATATGCTTCTAAGTCCGGCTCGTCGCAGGCTCTGAAGCCTCTCATCGGTAAGGGCAAGTCCATTGGTCACGATGCCCCAGGGATATTCACGGCGGTAGAGCTCGCGGCCTATCGCTTCCAGATCCTTGCGCACGAGCGGCTCTCCACCCGATATGATGATGAGCACCTTGTGGGGATCAACATGCGGAGTGATGGTGTCGAGCGCCTTGAAAAAGTCCTCAGCGGGCATATCAGGGATCTCGGTCGAGGCCTTGCAATCGCTTCCGCAATGCAGACAATGGACGTTGCAGCGCTGGGTCGACTCCCAGAAGAGGGTGCGGAGCTCATGTTTCTCCACTTCCATCTTACGCTTCACCCTGAATGCCTCCAGCGCCAGACGCCGACGGAGAGAAAGTCCTGACTTCATACTCATTTCCCCTCCTCTTTCGCAGCCTTCTTCAGCTTGAAGTTAGCTTCGGCTTTAGCCACTCCAAAATCCCAATTATGGTCGCCGTTCTCATATTTCGGTCTTACTTCAACCGAATCAGTCTGATAGGCACCCCGGGGATCCTCACATACGAGTACGATCTTCTGACTGGGGAAACATGATAGCTCTCCTTTATATTTTCCCGCGACATCAGTTGACACAGTGTCCACTGCATTTTGATGAAGGATATAATGTCCATCGCCATATCCATAAGGACGGACAATAACACGAGCCTTGTCGATCGGCTTACCGTTCTCATCGGTTACCAATCCGCTGAATTTAAACTCGGCGTGGGGAGTTCCATACATCAGAGGTATGTCTTCGAAAGGTTCGTCACTTTCGGAACAGCTGCTGAATCCGAGCATGGCAATGATTGCGGAGATCATCGAGCCAAAAATTGCTGTAAATTTATGCTTCATGACATTTATGATTATAAGATTAACTACATTTCCGATTGCAAATATAATTCTATTATCCGGATATAAAAAATATTGAATGAGAAAAGTCCCGCCTCAGCCGAGCGGACCGGGCGGGACAATGCGCTAAGTGAGACTCAGTTTTCTTCGGCCTTTTTCAGCTTGAAGTTGACCTCGGCTGTGGCCGCGCCCTCATACCAGTCATGGTCGCCATTCTCATATTTAGGCTTAACCTCGACAGAATCGGGTTGGAAACCACCCTGCGGATCCTCACATACTATCACGACCTTCTTACTGGGAACACCGCTTATCTCTCCCCTGTATTTTCCGGCGATATCCGTAACGAGAGTGTCACATTCATAGTCATGGAGGAAAAACTCACCGTTGCCAAATCCATAGGGACGGACGATGATCCGGGCCTTATTGACCGG
>CAYWWE010000036.1:10745-15627 GCA_964461785.1 uncultured Bacteroides sp. | reverse complement strand
ACTCACCGTTGCCAAATCCATAGGGACGGACGATGATCCGGGCCTTATTGACCGGGGCACCCTCCTCGTCAGTAACGAGACCGCTCACACGGAAGTCGCCGTGAGGAGTGCCATACATATATTCAGCTTCACATGAGCTGAATCCGAGGATCGCAACGATTGCAGACATCACAGCGCCTACAATGGTCGTAATTTTCTGTTTCATAATCTTATATGTATATAATATTTAGAGAGATCAGTTTTCTTTCTCTTTTTTCAGCTTGAAGTTGACCTCGGCAGTAGCGACCCCGGAATACCAACCATTGTCGCCATTCTCATATTTCGGCTTCACCTCAACCGAATCGGTCTTGTATGCGCCCTTGGGGTCTTCACATACTATCACGATCTTCGTACTGGGGAAATCTGAAATCTCACCATTATACATTCCCGCCATATCAGTAGACAGAGTGTCAACCTTTTGGGGAATATAATGCCGGTCGCCAAATCCATAGGGACGGACGATGATCCGGGCCTTATTGACCGGAGCTCCCTCCTCGTCAGTCACAAGACCGCTCACACGGAAGTCACCGTAAGGAGTACCATACATATCAAGCTGAGAGCTTGAGTCATCACAACCGCTGAAACCGAGCAGTGCAACAATAGCCGATATGACCGAGCCGACAATTGCAGTAAGTCTTTCTTTCATGGTTCAATCTTTGATTAGGTTATCACTGTTGAGTCGGCAAATATAATGAATTTTTACTGACAAAACAAAAAAATATTACGCCCGCCGCAGCTGAATCATCAGCCGGGCGGGCGCGTAGATATTTAATTCAGATATTTGATCGGGAATCAGTTGCCCAGAACACCCTGAATGTTGAACTTAGCAAACTCGAGGTCGTTGGCAGCCTGCTTGGCAAGGTTCTGGTCGAGCTTGATGGCCTGACGCAGATTTGAGGTAACAGACTGGCTGTTGTTGGTGCGGGCACCGAGGATTGCGTTGAGGTAGTAGGTGGTAGCGTCGGGCTCTGTGATCGAAGCGAGAGTCTGACGGGCTGCGCCGTAGTCCTTAACAAGGATCTGGGCGAGAGCGGCGTTGTTGGTCTTGCTTGCACCGAAAGCCTTGACAGCGGCAGCAGCGTTACCTGTCTTGAGGTGGTAAACACCGAGAGCATCGCCGAGCTCCTTGACACCGCCGGCATTGCCGAAGGCGCGGTTGGCAGCAGCGTAGTCGCCCTCAGCGAGAGATACGAGACCGAGGTTCATCTGAGCCTCAGCAGCTGCGGGAGCATACTGAGCGGCGCGGTTGAAGCAAGCCTTGGCAGCCTCGATGTTGCCGGCCTGATACTGTACCATACCGAGGTTGTTCCAGGTGCGGTAGTCGTTGGCATAGAGCTCAGTGGCCTTCTTGTAGATGGCAGCCTTGCGGGGGAGATCGGTGGTGAGGGTAGCGGCGTAGAGGATCTCGTCGACAGAGAGAGCAGCGGGATCATTGTCGAAGAACGAGTTGATCTGCTCGTCGCTCTTACCGATAACGTTTACGGAAGCGGTGAGGCGTGAGTAGCGGAGCTGCGGGAGGATAGTCTCGGCGAGAGTCTCAAACACGTTGGAGAGATTGTGGATCTCACGCTCGCGCTGCTCGGGATCCTTGTACATCGAGAGTACGGAGAGGATGAGCTGCTTGTCCTGGATGTTTGAAGCCTCTACGAGCTGCTTGAAGCCTTCCCAGTCCTCGGCGGTGAACTGCTTGGTGATTTCGCCGAAGTCAGTGATCGACTCTTTCTTGAGCTGCTTGGTGAGGTAGTCGTTGGTGGTAGCCTCACGACGCTGAGCGAGCTGGTTGTTGAACTCCCAGGGGCCGTCGGGCGAAGCGTAAGACGAGATGTTGATGTCTTCGATCACACGAGAGGTGTCGTTAGCGGCATTCTTGAGGTCAGCGTTGAACGACTCCATCTGAGCTGTGGTCAGCTGGTTGTTGCGGATGTTGGCCTGGTTGATGAGGAAGAGAATGTCGGCTGTGTACTTCTCGTTGATGATGCGCTGGAACTTGTCGGGGATAAGAGCGGGATCAACGGTGGCGGCATTGGCGAGAGCAGCGGTAGCGATGACGCCGTTTGCAACCTTCACGCGGGGAAGAGCATAGGTCTTCTTGCCCTGAGTAACGTTGAAATCAAGGAAGAGCTCGCTCTTCTGCATAGCGGGCTGATAGGTGAAGTTTACGGGAATGGTGTATGAACCGCCGTTGTCATAAGAAACGGTAGTTGCATTTCCGCGTACCTTCTCACCCTGGAAACGGTAGGGAGTGGAGGTAGCTTCGCCACCGGCATAAACGAGTACGGGGGTAACGGTAACCTCGGCATTCTTCTTGAAGAACTTAGCGGGAACCTTGGCAGTAACCTCAGCAGGCACCTGAGTACCTACAACCTCCAGAGGATTGGGGTTGGTTGTGAAGTAGTCAGCGGCAAACTGACTCATCTTCTTGTTACAGCCTGTCAGCATCATGACTGCGCCGACAAACAGAACTGCGCGACTGATAAGTCTTTTCATAATCGTGAAAACGTGAAAAAGATATAAATGTATTGATTGTTTTCCTAATGATGAATGGGAATTACTCCTTTTAATCAAAAAAGCAATAATTCGTCGCAAAGGTAGGAAATTTACTCGGGATAACAAAGTAAACGAAGCATTTGTTCCCTATATTTCTTCAACAGTCGGCCCTATGACAATTTTTTTCATCATCATCCGTTAATCTGGCATGGACAATCTGAATACTCCCGCCATATCCCCGTTTGCCTCTCCACTGTATGTAATGCCCAAGCCTGCCGGCTCGGCATGCAACATGGCCTGCAAATATTGCTACTATCTCGAGAAGAAAAAGTATTATGATGCCTCAGACAAAAGCCATGTGATGACAGATGCCACTCTCGAGGAGTTCATTAAGCAATATATAGGTGCCACGACCACACCGGAGGTCAACTTCACATGGCATGGCGGCGAGGCCACCATGCGGCCCATCGAGTTTTACCGCAAGGCTCTTGATCTTCAGCGCCGCTATGGCCGGGGACGCAATATCGTCAACTGCTTCCAGACAAACGGCACCATGCTCACGCCCGAGTGGTGCAGGTTCTTCCGCGAAAACAATTTTCTCGTGGGCCTGTCGATCGACGGGCCGCAGGAGTTTCATGACGAGTTCAGGAGGATGAAAAACGGAGCGGCCTCATGGCATAAGGTGATGGCCGGCATAGAGATGCTCAAGGCTCATGGAGTTGAATGGAACGCCATGGCCGTGGTCAATGACTTCGTTGCCGACTATCCTGAAGATTTCTATGATTTCTTCAAGGAGATCGACTGCCGGTATATCCAGTTCGCGCCAATCGTGGAACGGGTTTCCGAAGCCGACCGCGGCCTCTGCTCGGTAGGTATGAGAGGCAACCTGACCGACTTCTCCGTCAGCCCGGAGCAGTGGGGCGACTTCCTGTGCCGGCTGTTTGACCGCTGGGTGGTAGGAGATGTGGGCAAGGTATTCATCCAGATATTCGACGCCACCCTCGCCAACTGGGTCGGCGTCCCTCCCGGAATATGCAGCATGGCTCCCCGCTGTGGCCATGCAGCCGCAATGGAGTATAACGGCGACCTATATTCGTGTGACCACTTCGTGTTTCCCGAATACAAATTGGGCAACATCCACCGACAGACTATTGCCGAGATGATGGCATCCCCACGCCAACGTGCTTTCGGCGCGGCAAAGCGCGACAGTCTGCCCCGTCAGTGCCGCGAATGTCGATGGCTCCAGGCCTGCAATGGCGAGTGTCCCAAAAACCGTTTTGCCGTGACGGCCGATGGCGAGCCGGGCCTCAATTACCTATGCGCAGGCTACAAGCGTTTCTTCAACCATGTGGCTCCCTACATGGACTGGATGAAGGCAGCGCTCGAACGCGAGGAAGCCCCCGCCGGCATTATGGACACACCTCTCGCAGCCGAAGCCCGCCGCCGCACCGAGCTCCGGAATCAATAGGCGTTATCTGACTGCCTGAATAAATGAAGGAACAAACTGGATGCCCAAGATAGCAGCTATACGAAAAAAACTTGATAGTTGCATATCAACTTTCCCATTCTCAATCCGGGCGATATAACTTTGTTCTCTACCCAGTTTGGCGGCTAACTGTTTTTGAGTGAGGTTGAGTTCTTTTCTTCGTTCACGCAGCATATTGCCATAGAACCACGCTATCGATTCCTCATCAAACCGTTCACGTTCCGGTGTACCGTGGGCTCCATAACATTTGTCTAACTCTCTATTAAATGTTGTTAGGTCAACCAACTTATCAGGGTCTAATTTCCTCATAGTTCCAGTTTTTTAATTATTCCAATTGCAATTTCAATCTGCTTTCTATAATCATTATTATCCTTTTTCAGAAACCCGTTAAGAAGGATAATGTTTTTTGCCTCCATGAAATTTTCATGATCGATCGCGAATAAAACCGTTCGGTACTCATTTGTCCCTACCGAGACTCTCATCTCATAAAGATCAGTATTCTGAAGGTGTTTGATAAATTTTGTCGGAACGTTATAGACGGTAGCTATAACATTCATGACATATTGGAATTTAATCTGTATTTTCGGAGACAGCGAAGTATAGAACTCCATAAATTCTGGAGTACGCAGGATTATCCTTACATAGCCATCTTTGAGCTCCTCTCGTTCCATGTTGCAAATATAACTAATTAATCATACTCTACAAATAAAATAGCGAGAATTATTCTCGCCACTTTATTGATTACATGAGGTCAACTTTTTGTCAACGTATGTCAAGCCGTCTATTTTCCCTACTTGGGAAATTTCAGGTGGAGTAGGGCCATGAAGTGCTCGACGGTAGCGGGATCTCCCGTGTATTTTCCTTTGTCTT